>DQIO01000175.1 GCA_020793555.1 Methanosarcinaceae archaeon
TGTGTTTGAGAGGATTGGTTTTATTGTTTTTGGTCTCGGCGCATCTTCTGCTTTATGTGATTTTTGTGTGATTGGGACGCACCGACCCCTTATATTAAGTATAGTATAGATGATTTGATGTAATTTCCACTCTTTTGGTATACTATAAGTACTATAGTTACTATAGTAATACGTAATATGAGTGCTACAACCACAATTCAAGTAAAGACAAACACGCGTGACACCTTACGTAAAATTGGACATATGGGCGACGACTATAACACAGTCATCGAAAGGCTGATTGTCGAACACAATCGCAGTCGCCTTGTAGAACATGGCAAGCAAATAGTCGAAGATCGCAAAAACGAATTTGTCAATATAGATGACCTTTAATATACTGGTTCTTCCTGACCTTCTTAAAAACCTCCCACCTAATTTTAAGGATAACATTAAGGCAGCAATCAAAGAGTTGATTATCCCTTTCCCAGGCACTGGAAAAGGTGAAAAGAAGGAGATCAAAGGTGCCAATAATGTTGCATATCGTTTAAGAGTAGGAAGTTTTCGCATTTTCTATCGAATCGATAAAGATAATCGCAGGCTGTCCCAAAACTCACCTAAATCAACAAATTATCATTTTTAGCCATTGCATTTTACATAAGTTATGCTTTTTTAGTTTTCAAATGTATTTTTATCCTGGTCAATTCATCGAGATCAATCAACTCTTTCATTCCGATTTACCCCTATAATCGGCATCAATCGAAGCCTTTAAGTACTCTTAGTTTATTTATTACATAAAAAGTATACTTTTTATGAAGATAAAATGGAGTATTGCCATGTTCAAAAAATATGATCAAAAGCAACAGTTTTTGCTACCTTTAAGATTAGAACGTTTTGTTCCAGAAAACCACATTGCCAGAATATTGAATGATGTCATAGAAGCAGTTGACACCACTGCCATCGAATCCACATACTCTGAAGATGGTTCCCCTGCATATCACCCCCTACTCATGTTAAAAATTCTGTTATACGGATATATGATCAATATTCGAAGCTCAAGAAATATTCAGAAAATGACCTGTACCGACACCGCTTTCATGTATCTTGCAGCCATGCAACAACCGGATTTTCGAACAATTTGTCGTTTTCGCGCAAGTCATCTTGATTCAATCAAAGATATTTTCGCTCAAGTAGTCATAGTCTGTAAAGAAATGGGTATGCTCGGTGCTGGAAAAGCATCTATTGACGGAACCAAGATCAAAGCAAATGCTTCTGTAAGGCAAAGCAAAGATGCTGACGCTCTTGATAAAGAAATCAATAAAATCCATAAAGAAATCAATAAAATTCTCGAAGAAAGCATCGAAATTGACGAGGAAGAAGATGAAAAATACGGCGACTCGACACCCTATCAAATTCCAGAGGAATTGGTGGACAAAAATAAAAGATTAGCAATGATCCAGGCTGCGAAAAAGAAACTTGAAGAACAACAACTTAATAAAATTAATGTCACTGACAACGATGCCAAAATTATGAAACATAAAGACGGAACTAAAAAACCGTCGTACAACGGTCAAGTTGCTGTTGATAACAAAGAACAAGTGATTGTTGCAGCCGATCTTGTTGACGAAGAAAATGATGTACACCAGATGGACCCAATGATACAACATATTCAGGCAATACTTGGATACAAGCCTACAATTGTGTTGGCAGATGCGGGATATTTCTCATACGACAATATTGAGTTGCTAATTCAGGAAGGAATCGATGCTTACATCCCCGATAATTTATTTGAGGTAGAAAAACGAGGGAAAGCCAAATGGTTTATGAAATCCCTGTTCAGATATGATGAAGAAAAGGATTGCTACTATTGCCCTGCAGGCATTGTGATGCCGTTTGAAAGAATCCAAAAAAGACCGGATAAACCGGACTTGAAATTTTATGGCTGTAAATTTTGTTCTCAATGCGTTTTGAAAAATGCGTGTACTAAATCAGAAAACAGAACAGTTTCAAAAGACCCTCGCGAACATTTGTTAGTAAATATGAGGGTTAAACTGAAAACGAAAGAGGGGAAGGATCTGTATAAGGAAAGAATGTATACGGTTGAACCTGTTTTTGGCCAAATGAAACAGAATCGAGGGTTTAGGGAGTTTCTTTTGAGGGGGAAGAAGAAAGCAAAAGTTGAATTTCTGATGATGTGTGTCGTACATAATATTGGGAAGATAGCGGGAGCTTTGAAAAAAAGTGGTATGAACTTGAATGAAACACTGGAAAACGGGATTCAAGGGGTAAATCAAACCGGAATTGATATGAAAAATGTTGCAATGGGTGCTTAAAACCCATGTTTTTGGCGAACTTTCGGTGGAATATGTGTATTTCCGTGTATGATACACAAAATGTTTAAAAAATTAGGTCTTAATTTCGAGTGTTGGAAATTCTTAGAACTTTAGGGGGTTGTTAAAAATTGCTTTTTGGGACAGCCTGATCGTATCGTTTACGTATTCGACATTCTTACAGCAGAACAGGCACATAAAAAATATGGCAGGTTGTGACTTCAACTCAATGTATTTGTATAACTATTGTAAGATCAACACATAAATGAAATTGTTCAATCTAAAACTAAAAACGATGCGAACGCCGTAGGCGGCACATTCCATAACCCACAACCCAACAATAAATATATGATTGGTAATATCGTTTTTGGTATCAGTACATCTTCTACTTCACATGATTTTCATGCGTTTGGAACGCACCTTCCACCAATCACTATTTTATTATTGCCATCAAGCTTAGGATCGATCAGTTCAGCGCGAGTTTCTGCTTCATTCATTGGTGTCCTTAATTTTCCATCTAAAGCTTCAAATTTCAACTGTAGATAAATTGTCGACAGTTCAGCTTTTTCTTCATCACCCAATAGTATTTTCGTTTTATACCAATAACTCAGCCCCTAAAAACGTAATATTCCTCAACCCACATTCCCCAAAATACGCATCTATATCAAAACAGTTCTCTGCATTAATGTCGCGAAGCACTTTAGTTATATCGCGGGGGTCGGCGGTTGAATGGAGTGAGATTTTGGACTTAGGCATGTGTTTGTGTTTGAGAGGATTGGTTTTATTGTTTTTGGTATCACTCAAATTGCAATGCCATCTAATTTATTCTCATCCATTTTTCAATTAGCCTCCTTTTTGACAAAAACCAAGCCAAAAAATATCCGTAATCGAAATCCATCACGGAAATATACTTCTAAAAGTACTCTAATTTAGCAGGTATAACTTCTTTAATTTAACTGAATTCCCCATCCTATATGATGACTCAATCGCAATTCTCTTTCAATGAGAACGCAATAATTTAAAATACACAATTTCACGTAAAAACTGTAAATTAATGTATTTTATCATCGATTTTTCCAAAAAATGACGTCAAAAACGAGGGAAATGCGTATTTATCGTTATCTTTATCTACTACTTCCATCATGGTGTGTCATTATGATAATAGAATTCTCGGTTGAAAATTTTCGATCTTTTAAAGACAAGGTTACTTTGAATATGGACTCAAGTTCAAGTAAAAAAATTTCTCAAAATCTGATTAATTTAGATGGTGGTAATAATCTTTTAAAATCAGCAGTGATATATGGTGCAAATTCTGCGGGCAAGTCAAATTTAATAAAAGCAATTGATTTTATGAAAGGTATGGTTATGAATTCCCACACTTTCAATGTAAATTCCAAAATTCCTTTTGTAGTTCCATTTAAGTTAAGCAAAGGTTCACAAAAGAAACCAAGTAAGTTTGAATTAATCTTTCATTGTGGCGGTAAAACATATAGATATGGTTTTTCCTGCAATTCAACAAAAGTGTTTGAAGAATATTTGTTTGAAACATCAAAGAAAAAAGAAAAACTTGTGTTTTCAAGAAGTGATTCTATAAAATTCGAGTTTGGCATTGATGCCGAAAAACAAAAATTGTATCAATCTCAAACTATTGATAACACCCTTTACATTTCACGAGCTACACAATTAGGTTACGATAAAACAAAAAATGTATATGATTATTTTTCAGAAAATATAATTGTTAATATGAATCTAAATCATGTCGATGCATTTAATTGGATTGATTATACGCTTGCAAAAATGAAGGAAGACTCTAAATTTAAAGATAAAATACTTGATATTTTAAAGAAAGCTGATTTTGGTGGCATCGAAAACATCTTAATTAAAACACAAAAAGTTCCTGTCAAAAAAGTTACTTTTAGTTTTTCAAATGTGGACCCTGATTTTGAAAGCACCGATGGTTTCGATGATATCTACAAAGTCCAAACGATACATCGAACAGATGATGGGGAAATAGTCTACCTTGATTTGAATGATGAATCTGAAGGCACAAAAAAAACACTATCTATTTTAGGTCCATTGCTAAACATAATGGAAGAGAACAAAGTGCTTTTTATAGATGAGTTAGACTCAAGTCTCCATCCTGAAATTACTCACATGATGGTAAAACTTTTTAATAGCAAAAAGAACAAAAGCGGACAATTAATTTTTACAACTCATGACACTACTCTACTTGATAATGAACTTTTTAGAAAGGATCAGGTCTATTTCTGTTCCAAAGAGCCGAATAGTTTTACTACATTAAGTTCACTTCTAGATTACGATATCCGGCAGGATATTGATTTTGAAAGAGCTTATCTTAATGGTAGAATTGGTGGAGTTCCTTTCATTGATGAAACGTTGTATGACTAAGCCAATTAAAGAGGCTTTATTATGGTGAGAAAAGAAGGAACAAGATCAATTTCTAAGATATGGATATTTTGTGAAGGGGAAAAAACAGAGATTCATTATTTTAAACATTTAAGATCTGATCTTAGAATTCAAAAGTTACAAATTAAGGTAAATTCTTCGAATAATAAAAATGCTCTTGGTGTCGTAAATTATGCATTAAAATTTTTGGAGCGTAAAAGAGATTATGTGTCAGGTGACATAATTGCATGTGTTTTTGATCGAGACCAGAATTCTTCAGAAGAACTTGAAAGTGCAAAAAAACTCGCATCCCATAAAGGTATTGATATTATATTTTCAAATCCATGTTTTGAGTTTTGGATTCTTTCTCATTTTGAATGCTATAAAAGGCCACTTGACAAAGATATGCTAAAAAGAAGACTAATTTCATCCTTAGGCCAATACAGTAAGAATGATCCTCTCTTATATAAAAAAACAAAAGAACATATTAATGATGCAATCAAGTTTTCAAAAGATATTATATCGATGCATGAAAAAAATGGTATTGAGATTATAAGTCGTGATAGCAATCCTTCAACATTGGTTCATAAATTGATAGAGCAAATACATAATTTTGATGAATAAAATTAATATGTGGGGAATTCCAATAAACTCCCCAGCGTGTGTAAAATTTATAATCCATATATAATTTTTATTATCATTGTCACCTCAAACTTTATGAGATGATTTTCGGCTTTTATACTACTCCGCAAGTATAATTTAGAACTTATATGACAGCCACAGAGTACACAGAGGTCACAGAGAAATGATTTGAAGCTGTGGAAAAGGTCACTCTGTGTCCTCTGTGCTCTCTGTGGCAAATAGTTACAAAAAGCAGATGCTTTTTAGTATAGTTGTTACAATTTATTGGTAACGGAGGAACGCGCCGCCTGCGACGTGTTGTAATGTCGTTCTAGTGTCATGTCAACGATACAAGATCGTCAATATATGATTTGACACGGTCCAATTTTCGAGTTTTTTTTAAGACGCTGATTCACACAGATTTACGCTGATTTAAGGTTGCATCTGCGTCTAATATATTTGTTGAGACTACTGTATTTTGAAACTGGTTGATAATTATCTATATGCCCTATAATAAACACTTTAAAGTTGACGCAACACTAGTAGAATCTCTCCAATCCATCCCCCAAAACCGCAATATTTTCCAACCCGCATTCCCCCAATCCCGCAT
>DQIO01000174.1 GCA_020793555.1 Methanosarcinaceae archaeon
CTAAATATCGATTCAACACTTGGAATATACGATTGAATTGGTCAAATCCACATTTAAGAAACTGGAAGGAGTCCACGAACTCCATGAATCTGTCTTTGATCAGCAGAGCCTGTTATTTCTTCTCAAAAAAGAACTAAGCAGTTACAGCATTTTTGATTTTATGAAAGTACAGGCTTTTTTTGAGAAAGATTGTAGGGATCTCCCCCCTGTATATAAAAAAAAGTTCAAGAAAAAGATGTTAGAACATCTTTTCGAGAATTTCAAATCAATACTTTCCAATAAAGATTCCCAAAATGAGCCGCTCGATATGGAAAAATACAGGGGATTTTTGGAACAGTTCGGAACAAAACTGACCTGTACAAATGAAGTACCCCAAATGACAGTACTATACTACTTCTGCGCCATGTACAACATCTTCATTACAAATACACCCCCGCATCCGGAAGGAACACCATTTCCCGGAGGGTTTGTTGTGGAAAAGAGAGGTGAAGAGTATTACTGTCCTGTGAAAGAGAAACAAGAGGATAATGTTGAAGCTATATGTAAATTCTGTGTAGCAAAGCAGATGGAAATGAAGTAATGTTTTGTCGGATTCAAATTGACCATTCGGCTAATCTTAATCGTCTCCATCAACCACACTGACACTCAAATCGATCCCACTCTTCTCAACATAATCTCCGATCCTCTTCATCGAATGCTCGATCATACCACCATTCGTCAGCACAAGACACCTTTTACCGCAAAGCGCCATCAAAATAGATTTATCGATCACACCGGACGTGATCTCAAGGTGCACTCCATCCTTTTGTGCAACGTTCTTGCTAATTGTACCCATAGCACCAACTACATCGATCTCATTCTCACCCATAAAATCCACAAGTTTTTGGTGATCATAGGAATCCATATCATAGATCATGATGCAACCTGCCCGAATGCCCTTGCGCATCATCTCAACCACCGCGCGCCCGTCGGCATGAATGTGCAGCACCTTCGCATTCACTGCCTCATACGGACAATGCTCGGCATAATCCCCATACATCACACCCAGGTTTAATGAATCTCCTTCCTTTGTTTCGGGCGGGACGTTCACCCACATAAGTTCAGGAGGCTTTAATGTATCCACAAGCTCAGGCACCGTTTTTGGAACCTTGCTTTCGACTGCAAGACCCCGCCTTGCGATCTCATGGTATATCGCAAGGGTGGTCGGCTGTCTCAAACCCGCCATCTTCAGCAGTTCAGGTTCCTTGAAAACCTCATCAGGCGTACCCCCACCAATCACTTTGCCGTCCGCCATCAGATATACATAATCCGACCACCGATAAGCAAGATCAACATCATGTGTGGAAATGATAATAGTCTTACCAAAATGGTTAAACTCATTTAGCAGGTCAACGATCTCATCCGCACCCACAGGATCCAGATTGGACAATGGCTCATCAAGAATAATTATCTCTGGTTCCATAGCTACCACGCCTGCAATAGCAACCCGCTTTTTCTGACCCCCGCTCAAATGATGCGGCGGCTTATCTTTAAGATGCGGCAATCCAACATACTCAAGCGTATTATTTACGCTACTCTCAACCTTGTCTTTAGTAAAATCAAGATTCACAGGACCAAAAGCCACATCCTGATACACCGTCGGGGCAAATATCTGGTCATCCGAATTCTGAAAAACAATACCCACATTCTTCCTTATATTTCGCAGCGATTTTGAATCGTACCTGAATTTCCTTCCATTTAACAAAACCTCTCCGTCTTGGGGTTTGAGAGTTCCGTTCAATAGTAAAAACAGTGTTGACTTTCCTGAACCATTCGGACCAACAAACGTAATCTTTTTGCCCTTTTCAACATCAATGTTGACATCCTCAACTGCAACTGTCCCATCAGGGTATGAATACTTTAGGTCAGTGGTTTTTAGAATGGTTATGGTTATCACCTCATTTTTTTTTAAATTATGGAAACGTTTTTCGTGAAATATGAAATCGCAATGGTGGANATAACATACACACNTGCAAGGATTGCCTCTGGCATCCTTATNGGTCGTCTGGCTTCAAACACCGTCAATTTNCCATCATAGCANCTTGAACTCATTGAGATGTACAATTTCTCACCCTGCTCCCACGACCGTATGAACAGTGTGCTTGCAAGCATTGCCACAGAACTGAGCGATCTTTTAAAATCCTTATACCCAAGCCTTACGGTCTGAGCATACTTAATTGAGAGTGCAATTTCCAAAAAGACAAAAATATAGCGGTATATCAGCATGGATAACTCAATCACACTGTCAGGCATTTTTGTTGATTTAAGAACCGAGAAAAGTTCAACAACCGGGGTTGAGAGCGCAAGAAAGAACATGCAACTCATTCCGCCCAATGTCCTTGATATCACATGGAGTGCCATATCTGCTCCTTGTGTGCTTGCAGCAAAACGGTAGCCAAATATGTCAAATCCAAACAATTCACTTCCGGACCCAAAGAAAAACAGGATGATTGTAGCCCCTACAAGAGCAAAACCCATTGGTGCGGATATGAGTTGAGCATAGAATTTTATAGGGATTTTTCCAAAAAAGACCGTTGCAACACCCATACAAAACGCTACAAAAAGAGGTGTTGCCAATGATGCGGATGAAATTCCTGCAAGTAACCCGAATGCCACGATACCCAATTTCAGTTTGTTGTTTCGGTATCTTAATGGGCTTATCAGTGCATAATCATCAAGCAGGTTGTTCATACCGAAGGTTTTGAAATTATTTTTATTTTTGCTGTATTCTCATCTTTTATGACATTTATCAATCATATGTTCGGTGTTATTAAGACTGATCTTTTATAGTCTTGCCTTTGTAATATCCAAAGAAATAACCTATGACCAATGCCCCAAAAGCTGCCTGAAGCCCGAACAAAAGACTTTCGATCTCCCCGCTTGGTGGTTCCCATATTGGTTCTGCAATTGGTTCATAGTTGCCGCCTGTAAGTTCTAAGATCACATCTCCTGCCTGTCCATCGGCACCACCATATTCTGCATCGGTGGTTGAGGACATGTATATGAATTGGGCTGTGAAAATAACAAATATGGCTGCTACGATGAGTTCTATTTTCATGCTGCCATCTCCTTAATCTTGCGAACTCCTGTATCGCTTATCACGTTTAGTTTAACAAGGACATCACTCTTGACCTGTATCACATATTTGAATATGAGTGCTGTGACGGCCCCTTCCATTATTGCAAGAGGGATCTGGGTCAGTGCAAAAATTGTCGCAAACGCCTTGAATGACATGAACACACCCCCAACTTCCGCCGGAAATGCCAGCGCCAATTCTGCAGAAGTAACCAAATAGGTTGTCAAGTCACCAAGAGTGGCTGCAAGAAACACGGTTACATAGAAATTAATATTAGATCTCATCCCAATTTTGTAAATTACATATGCAACTACAGGACCTACTATTCCCATTGAGAATACATTTGCACCAAGTGTTGTAAAACCACCGTGAGCAAGGAACAAGGCTTGATACACTAAGACTATTGTTCCAAGTACTGCTGTTATTGCAGGACCGAACAAAATTGCAGCCATTCCGGTGCCTGTGGGATGGGAGCAACTTCCTGTAACAGATGGTAGTTTAAGTGATGATAATACAAATATAAATGCTCCTGCTACTGCAAGCAGAGGCAGTACCTCTCGTTTTTCAGTTGTGAGTTTGTTTAACTTGTGCATACCGTACATTATCACCGGAATTGATACTGCAAACCAGATCTGCCACCAGGGTCCAGGTAAAAAACCTTCCATAATGTGCATGATATTTTCTCCTTCTTGAATCTATTATATTTTGTTAAATCAAGTAAACTTGATTTATCCGCAATTCGGTTAATTGTTTAATAGTATATAAGGATACTGAATTGCAAAATTATTGTACCTAAATAAAGTTAAATTGTTTACAAATTGGAGTATCCCACACCAAATAGAACTGATGCGGATATCAGATAAACGCAAGAAGAATATGTATCGGCACAACCGAATATTTGTCCCCGATCTTCAATGTTGTTTTTGAAGATAATCACATTTACAAACTCACTGCACAACCATGATGCAATATAGATCAGATCCGGCAACCGGCGGCGCATTCACATCGCCAGCATTGATACACTCATCAGGATAACCGAGTTGTTCACAAGCGTATATACGCGCATTGATATTAAGTTCACGAAGGACCGATGCCACTTCCACCGTTCCAAAAGATGCATCAGGAAGCATGAATATGTTCTTTCCCAGTTCAAGTTCACAAACCAATGTTTGTTTTGCAGGGGCAGGGTCCCGCCCATGTGCAGTGATCACTGCAAGATCGGTCAGGTTCACCCCAAGACGGGCACATGCGATCTGGAGAGATGATATGCCGGGAATGATCTTATCGTCCTTGCCTGCGAATTTGCCAAGTCCCGAGAACATGGGGTCGCCTGTGGAAAGCACGACTGCGTCCTTTGGTAATAAATGCAGGGTTTTGTAATTCTCGATCTTGCGAGCTTCGCATTTAATGAGTTTGGATGCAAGTTCAATAGCGCGCTTGGAGCCATAAACAATAGAAGCACCTCGAATCGCTTTGATAGCTTCCTGTGTGAGCATATTTGGTCCGACTCCGACTCCAACAATTATCATGACATCACCCCACTGTCCATCAACACTGCTCCGCTCCTATCAATGATCACGATCCTTGCGCTGTTTGCTTTCTTTACGGTTTGCTCAAAAGCGCTCGTCAAACGCTCATTTCCCGGGTCGTTTATCACCATGTCGGAAACTGTGGCAAAACCACTATCTTTCAGGATGTCAGGATTGCCCCATTTGAGTACAAGTCCAGGCAGACCACAAACAACAATTTCTTCAACATTGCCTGAAGCAGCTTTAAGTCCTTCCGATATTCGGCTGCCGAACATTACAATTGTGTGGTCAGGGAACAGCATGGTTGAATAACGCATGCCCAAACGACCGGTTGTGATGACAACTTTTGTTGCTTCTTTTGTCAGGATTTCTTTTGTTTCACCAAGATGGTCATTCCAGGGTTCAACAAAACCTGTTGTGCCGAGTATTGAAATGCCGCCTTCCACACCGATACGTGAATTGAGTGTTTCCTTTCCAATTTCTGCACCCTTTGGTACAGATAACGTGACTTCAACATCTTCAAACCCCATCTCACTCCCCATCTCATCAAGCGCCTCAATTACAGCATCATGGATCTGTCGCATTGGCACAGGGTTTATCGCAGGAGATCCTTTTTTAACCTCCAATCCATCACGGACAACAGTCCCGATCCCTTCACTGGCAAGTATCGTTATTCGCCTTGCGGAAGATGCCGTTTTTTCCGTGTTTTTCATCAGGCGCGCACAGGCTTTGAATTCAAGACCACGTGTTATGTCAGATTCATGGTCACTGTGTGTCTTGGTCGCAATTGCACATCCATTTTGCATTTTTATGCCTAAACAAGCTCGAAGCCCGACAGGTGTTGGGACACAAACATGATCTATGTTTTCTTTGAACGAGAGGACAGCTGCTTTAGCGGCAGCAGCGGCAGTTGTACCGGTTGTATAACCGCGTTTCAGTATCGAACCGTTGCTCAATACTACTACCAATCCCCGGGAAACCAGGTTTTCAAGTTCGTCAAGCGGAATTTTGATGCGTGCTATCCATTCATCTGGAATCTTAAAATTATCTACCGGATCGATCATTGTTGTGGTATAATCAAATTCTGTTTCATATTATATCCTTTGTTGTTTTGTATTTGTTCGTATATACCCCAGAGATTTCTACGTAAATATATATCTCCCAAATATGTACAATAAGAATCCGAAATCACATGCTTTAACCCTTATTTTCATTCATTTATGCAACTAATTTTATGTCACTTCTTTTAGGATAACCTGTCTATCTGCTATTTTAGTAACTAGTGTCG
>DQIO01000173.1 GCA_020793555.1 Methanosarcinaceae archaeon
AAAATTGATCACCTCGGGGGAAAAATTGATCACCTCGGGGGTGAACTTGGTGGTAAAATAGACCAAAATAGAATAGAAATAACATCTGAAATACGTGATACTAAAGATAATTTAAGATCTCATATTGACGAGAGGATTTCAATGATAGAACTTGATGTAGCACAAATAAAAGCAAAAGTCATGGTCTAAAATTCATCAATTCAAACTCAATCTGTTACGTCGACAACTTTTATATCTTGCCTCAACTCCATAAATAGCATCTTTTCTCGCATCAACGAACTCAACCTCGTTAAACCCTCGCGTCAAGATAATTGTAAATGGTGGAACAATACGCCAGTCATCACAACATTCGTGCCTGCAAACAGTCTCACATAGTATCCTCTTCAAATTGATTGGTAATTCCGATAGTCAAACGTTGCGACGGCACACCCAATCGCAGCAGAGCTGCGAGTTATAACGATTAAGATAAAATATCATGATTTTATCATAAATTCACAATGCTCATCCCCCATACATGATCGACATGGTTGACTGATGCACACATTGGGATTCACTGCATGCACAAGACCTTTCGAAAAATATTTACATAACACTTCTTTTGGGAACGTATCCGGCATAATATTTTCGTAAGGGCATCCAAACACACGCAATACAACATTATTATTTTCCGTGTTCTGTTGTGTTTTAAATCCCCTCAACATAAAAACAGTTTCAAGTGGCACCACACAAAACGAAGTATCATTTGTGACTTCCATTGTTTCTATGATCCCCTCTCCCTTTTCGAGTCCGACCAAATAAAATGATTTTTTTATAATATCCATTCCCCCGTCGCCAAAAGTATCAAGCATAAGCGGCAAGAGCCTGTTCATAATTTCTTCATTAAGACGTTGCTCCTTAAAATCGATCTTTGATGATACTCCGATAAGTTTCCAATTGTTTGCAAACTTGCGATACTTATCGTGTTGCACCCATTTGGACGTATCAACCATTGTTTCAATCCCGTGTAATATTATCTAATTGCCGAATAGAGCATTATCAAAATACCCGGGATCTCAATTCCCAAAGCAATGACCTTTGCTGCCTCAACACTAATGTAATCAATAAGAATAATCCCAGCCAGCGTATCAAAATTGCTGCCAAATATCATAATAAACAAACCTATTGCAAGATATAACAGGTTTTTTTGTTTTGTCCTCTTATATGCCTCATATATAAAAATAATAAAAGTACCGCCTAATAGATATACTATTACTGCAAGAATAGCTTCAAAGTTTGTTACCATACCAATGCCCCGTGATGATTATTGATTATAATATACCTTATTATGTGCTCTGTATTTATCTGCGGTTCGCCGGTAGCCTTTGCATAATTTCATAAAAATGTATCTTGCAACCGACGGTGATAATTAATGGAAAGAGATAACAAAAACTGTATATGAGTATATATTCTCATAGATTGACCTCCAATCTTTTTGAATATACAAAGTAATACACGTATTGGCCATATAAATAAATGTGTGCACACATAACTCTTGAACCTTTGGCACCTGTATTTGACCATACTCGCTTCGCGTAAAATTTAATTATATACAAATTATTAATCACTGAAAATGACAAAAACAAACACGGACGATCTAAAATTCAAATCCGCATGCAGGGAACTTCTGGATATGGTGCTTGATGGCACGATCACAGATGATTTGCAATTGGGCATCCAGAAAAAGAAGATAAGCGGACGCTATAAACTATCCACCTTACCAAAGAATGCAGACATAATAATGGCAGGAACCGATGAAGAACAAAAGCAGGTAAAAGAAACTCTTCGCCGAAAACCCATACGCACCATTTCCGGTGTTGCAGTGGTCGCTGCAATGACATCTCCTGCACCTTGTCCGCATGGGATATGTATACCATGTCCCGGTGGACCCGATTCTTCATTTGCATCACCACAAAGTTATATGGGTCGTGAACCTGCAACCATGCGCGCGATCCAGAATGATTATGACCCATACAAACAGGTGACCTCACGTCTTACGCAATTAAAAACGATCGGGCACGAAATCGACAAGGTAGAACTGATTGTTATGGGGGGCACATTCTCGGCACGCTCACTTGATTATCAGGAATGGTTCACAAAACGATGTCTTGAAGCAATGAATGATTTTTATGGTACAGAATGGCGGAGTAATATTCACAACATAGGCACAAAATATCCGTATGTCACGGTTGAAGATGTGCAAAAAACCAATGAGACCGCAAAGATCAGAAACACAGGGATTACCTTTGAAACACGGCCTGACTGGGCAAGAGAGGAACATGTTGACAGAATGCTGTTTCTTGGTGCAACAAAGGTTGAGATTGGCGTGCAGAGTGTATATGACTTTGTACTATCTAGAATAGAGCGAGGGCACACTGTCAATGATACCGTAGAAGCCAACCGTATTCTCCGCGATAGTGGTTTAAAAGTGGGATTTCACATGATGCCACAGTTGCCTGGTGTGGATGCAGAACGGGATTTGAGAGGGTTTAAGAAACTGTTTACAGATCCACGTTTCATGCCGGATTATTTGAAGATATATCCCACACTTGTGACCGAAGGCACACGCCTCTATGATATGTGGAAACGAGGTGAATACAAGGCACATGATCACGACGAAACAGTAGACCTTATTGCAGATATGAAATCAATATTGCCGAAATGGGTTCGCTTGCAGCGAATTCAGCGCGACATTCCGGCGCAACAGATATTTTGCGGCGTTACTAAGAGTAACATACGTCAGATTGCGGAAAAAAGATTACATCAACGGGGCGGACGGTGTCGTTGTATCCGATGTCGTGAGGTCGGCCACAATATATTGAAGGGCATAAAACCAAATGCAGACGACATCGAACTTACGATAGAGTCATACAATTCATGCGGCGGTATTGAATATTTTATCTCATTTGAGGACGTGAAACAGGACATACTTATCGGATTCTTGCGCCTGCGATTTCCCGACGCGCCACATAGAAGTGAACTTGATGGTGCTGCACTTGTTAGAGAATTACATGTATATGGATCAGTGGTGCCGATTGGAGGTAGTGCAAAAGGAATGGATTGGCAGCATCGCGGATATGGTGCAGAACTTCTTTTGTATGCAGAGCAACTCGCATGTGATGATGGATACCGAAAACTATCAATTATAAGTGGAATTGGAGTTCGGGAATACTATCGTAAACTTGGATACACACGCGATGGTCCATATATGTCAAAAATTATATGAGTTCAATGGGTGTCAATGTTGTAAGTGGGGTGTCGAAGTAATTTTAACGATGATTTCGAACGATGATTTTTACCTAAATCATCATTCAAAATATAATTTTACGACCTCTGCTGTTTTGCTAATCTTGTCACAACATAACATTGTATCTTTATCAGGTTCTACTAACGCAGTAACCATTACTTTTGATCCGGCACAAACTGTTACCATCTTTGTACCATCATCGTTTTCGATTATTAATCGATTTATTGATTTTTTTCCTACCGCTTGCATGGCCAATATTGCGGAATTGCGAACAACGGAAGTCATAGATGCAATCGTTTCAGCATTCAAATTGCTGTCCAGATCTGATGTTACAAGTATCCCATCATTTGATATAATCGCAGATGACTCCACATTCGAATCTGTTTTTAGATCAGCCAGTGCATTTTTTAATATATCGATTGTCATTTTTTATCATAACCCATTACTGTGTCAACTGGGTAGTCACAGCTCATCCCCTGCACGATTTAGGTATACAATTGCATTACACATATACACATAGATGGTATATAACACTGTTGAATTCGATAATTTTATATTAACTTCTTTTGACTGAAAACGTTTTATGCAAAGCTACTCGTATATGTGTAATACAGAACTTGCCATGTACAATCAACATCATACATCGAGGTAATAATGTCCGAATCTATAACTCTTGACAACATATACCAGAAATTAAAACGGATTGATGATAAGTTAGATCAACTTATACAAGAGAAAACAACAAATATTATCGATCCAAACATGTTGGATTCACTGGATGTTATGACATTATTATCACTTCCTGACCACCTGCGCACCAGTGCACTTACTCTCTTTGAACTAAAGGAGGCTACTGCAGACGAGGTTTCAGAAGTGACTAATAAAGAACGTGCAGTGGAGAGCAATTATCTTAATCAACTTGTTCGGATGGGACATGTTGAAAAATTTAGGAATGGAAGGAAAGTATATTTCAGAATCAATGAAAAGTCAAATATCAACAGGAGCAACTTAAGTTAAAAACCAAACAATATTAACTAATAAAATGCAAATTCCAGCAAGTGACAAGTAATAAACCACGAAGAGCATAGAGAGTAAAATCTGACACAAGATCTGTGTTTCTCTGTGCCTCTTGTGGTTAAATTACAGTTGTCGAAAGATCAAAGTGTTAAGATATTAGTATCAAATATTAGGTTCTTGGTTATAAGTCAAATTCATTTGATGTTTGATAAAATTCACTTATTGAATGGTTATATATATAATATGCATCATTAACTATTGAACATTTGTTGACAATTGATGTCTAATTCAGAGGCTAAATGAGTATAACAATAGCAGTACATTCCTGCAAAGGTGGAACCGGTAAAACGAGCATTGCAGTAAATCTGGCAGGAGTTTATGCAGCTTCCGGCAAGGATGTATGTCTTCTTGATTTAGATTCAAAAGCCCCTTATCTGTCCTCAATATTTAATGTCAGGTCAAAACAATGGATCAATGATGTTCTTTTTGGCAAATGCAATGTTACGGATGTCATATATGACATATCCGATGAGATTGGAACAAAGGGCAAGTTATACTTAGGCTTATCAAATCCGAATATAATTGCTATTCGAGAGATATCCAGCAAGGATCGCAAATGGCAGGCAAAAGCTCTCCAGATAATAATGGATGCAAAAAGAGATCTTATCTCCGCTGGCATGGATATTATTATACTGGACACAGGTCCCGGTGTTGATTTTTCATCAATAAATGCTGTGGCTGTCACCGATTATGTGGTTATTGTAGTAAAACCAAACAAACCATGTATGGTGGGAACGGAGCAGGTCGTAAACGGTGTGTATAAATTATTGAATAAAAAATGTGGAATTGTTGAGAACATGTGTCATGAAACCCATTTCTTAAAACCACTATCCATTACTTTGTTTGATGTGCCCGTTCTTGCATCAATTCCATGCATGTGTGATGTTCAGCTAAAAACAGATACCGGAATATTGGCACTTGAAGAATCAAAACATACTTTTTCAGATTCAATATTCAAAATCGCAGATAAAATTCTGGAACAAACAGATTGAGAAAAACACCCCTTGTGGTCGAACGCAAGTTTGAAAGTTATTATTCTTATTTGAAGCTTAAACTTTGACAACATCATTCTATGATTTATGCCCTAAGAACAAATGTGTTAACCACGAATCTATTTTCTTTTCATTTCCTTCTCAAGTAATGGCTTCACATCATTTATAGCATAATCCAACAAAATCTCTTTTTTGGTCTGTTCAATTTCATAATCGATTTCATCTGATTTCACCAGTATATTGTGAAGGACTGCAGCCAACATGAACATAATAAGTGCAGAAACAAATGCGAGTATAATGCGCTCAACCGGATAGATTAAAACAACCGATTCAAACAATTCTGCAGGTAAATCAAAAATGACTAAAGCTGATATACTTCCCACTAATTGATCAGAAAGAATTGCGACAAGGGATGTCAAGAACAAAAATATAAATGTATTCGCATTTTTGACTTTGTATATTTGTATAGCTGGTTTCGATAACTCACTTTCCGAATCATTTGTTTTATATTTTAGAAAAACACGATTATCCGACATTATTCAATGTTTAGAAAAAAGATTTGTTCTCAAAATATAC
>DQIO01000172.1 GCA_020793555.1 Methanosarcinaceae archaeon
TGAGATGGGGTGAAGGGCGCTGGGTTTGAGGGATTGGAAGGGAGGTTTTTGAGGGTGCATGTTGTTATGGCACGGAATATTCCAATTTATTCAACAGATATTTCTCAAAGTCATCACACAGCTTATCTACCAAATCGTCCATTTCTTTGAAGAAATAATTCCCAACTTTCTGACGATTTAGCGCTTTGTATCGTCTATATATTTTAGCAAAGTCGTCATGAATTTCTGCTTCTGATACATGCGAATTAATCTTCACAATTAAGCGCTTACCTTCATTCTCATTTCGTGCATATTCAAAAAAGTGTTCAATTTTGGATTCAAAATCTTGAATAAGTGAACCCGTTTTAGCTTCTTGCTCATTACGTGCCGCAATGATGGATATAATATCAAACTTATGGCTGCCGTAAGATTCTGGACCATCTGCCAGTTCAAGAGGTTTATTTTTCTTTTCCTCTGTAGGATAAGTTTCTACTTCAATGATGCCAATCTGATTGTCAAAATAAACCTCAATAGGATCTTTTATATCCTCACTGCGGTGCATCATATTGTATAGCGTGTTAAACTTACGCCAGAAGAATAAAAAGTTCGGCTCGCTGTATTTTACATCCAGCTCAATCACATATTCAATACGGTTTAAAATAGTAAAATACTGTGCAGCCTTGGCTTTTGTGTCGGCGGTGCGCTTAGGATTTGCATCTATGTACTTTTTTAAACTGCTTTCAAAATCCAGATAACTCTCTGGATCGTCTCGCTTGGTTTTGTCATTATAGATGGCCATAAATACATCAAAGAACTTGTCTAAAGTATCGGATTTTTTCAGCTCTACAAATAACAGATCCAGCACTTTCTTATCGCCAAAGGGATCAAAGTCACTGACAACCACATCAGAAAAATACTCAAAGGCATCTTTGATGTTCTGCACATTCACATTGTTATAGGAAAAATCAACAATCTTGCAGTCATTCTTGTATTTAGTTGTGCGATTAACGCGAGAAATTGTCTGAATTGCGCTAATGCCTTTAATCTCTTTATCCAAAAACAGCGTATGCAGCTTTTTCTCATCAAAACCGGTTTGTAGTTTTGCCACCACAATTATTAAGCCATTTTTACTAAGCGCAAAATTTTGCATGACCTTCTCTTCAGTCAAACCATCGTTGAGAACTGTGGCTCTTTGCTCGTCCTGATTTCTCGAATATACAATGTGAATTGGTGCCTCACTGTATTTTGCATATTTTGGTTCTTGAACCAGGACATTAAAATGTTTGGTCACAGCCTGTTTATACGCAATCGCAGCTTTTATGGAATACACAGCAAGCATTGCTTTACCTGTTCCACGTATTTGGCGATATACATCTTTCACCAACAAATCAGCCACATATTTAGCAATTGCATCAATACGATCACGGTTTTCATAAATCTGCTTTTTCTGTGCATCTTTGTATTCTTTCTCAGTAAAACCTTCCAGCAGATTGGTAGGTAGATCGAACAACATCTTGGATGCCACAGGCACGATGTTCTTTAATGGGTTGAGAATAAAACCGTCTTCAATCGCTTCTTTCATGGTGTATGAATCAAAGGGTCGCCACAGTTTTTCACTTTCGGCATAACCGCTGAATTCACCAAATCGAGCAAGTGTGTGATCGTCTGGTGTAGCGGTAAAACCGACAATAAGATTCTTCTTTTTGCGTATTCGAGAATATTGCGCATTGTTATCAAAGGGCGCTTGTAACTCATCAAAGATGCTTATCATCTCATCATGCTGGTCACCGCTGTTGGATCTGTGAATTTCATCTATCAAAAACACAATTCGCATTCCGGCAAGTTTTTGCAACACTTCAGCATCCAGCATCTCGTGTACATGACCAAACTTTTGCAAATTCACAATCACTAAACGAGTATCGGATTCAAGTGCTTTCTGGAAGGTTTTTTTGTTGCGGGCTTCAGCATACATACGGTTGTCGATGTTCATGTTGAGCATTAAAGAATCAATTTGACTGCGTAGTTGTAAACGATCTACCACAATCATGATTTTATCGTACACATACTCATTATCGCAGCGCAGGTCTTTAAGCTGTAAAGCAGACCAGCCAATAATGTTGGATTTACCAAAACCTGCTGCATACTGCATCAGCAAGGAATAAACATTTTTATTGTTGGAGTAGGCTTGACGTTTTTTGAGCAACTCTTTTTTCTTGGTTTCAGATACTCCAACCAACTGTTTTTCCAGTAGTTTTTCAAAATAATCGTCTTCTTGTTCGTGTGCCAAAAACTCATCAATTTTGGCGAGAATCTTATCTGTTCCAAACTTTTGTTTGGGGCGTGGTGAAATCAAATGTCCTAACTCGTTTTTTAATTCTTTGCCGTTTTTGGTGGCAGTAACATCACGCTCAATAAAGTTATAATACAAAATCTCTTTTTCAATGAAATCCCTACCATAGAGCGCATTAAACAACTCTTTCAATTTGTCTTTTTTCTCGGCATCGGATTTGAGCAGCGGATACGGCTTAAATGCACTACTTGCTTTTTTCTCGACCTCTTCACGGTCAAACTTACCTTCGCGACAAGTAGTCAGTATTTCGTCAAAATAATCTACAATGGTACGAATAACAAATGTTTCACCAATATCTGTAGTGGTAATGTGAATCGCTTTTTCAAATATCTTCAAGAAATCTTTGCGATAGGTATCTTTCTCTTTTTCACTCAGCATGTCATTGCTATCAAAATGCTGATGATAAATTCTGATCGCCTCAAAATAATCTTTAATTACCTTGCCACGTCCGTTTTTGCTAGCGCTTTGACTTGTGTAATTGGACTTTAATTCGCTATAACCCAGATAAATTCCATTCACAAACAGCACAATGTCCGGGCGGAATGAAAATATCTGCTTGCCATTGTAGCTGTACTTATAGGGTAGTTCCTGTACCACTGAAAATATATTTTCATCGAACAGTGCATTGTTATGGATCACACTGTCGCCAGTGTAAAACAGGTACAGTTTAATTCCCTGCAAGGTGATGGATTTATTGAGATTGATAAACAGCGCCATGTTACGACTGCTGCAACTGCGCTCCTTGATGAGTTTTATCAAATCCTTCAGCAGTTTGTCTTTGTCGCCACTGTATTTTTTCAGCAGGGTTTCATAAGGTTTCTTATTCAGCTCGGTCTGGGAGATGAACTCCTGCAAGTCTTCTTCTATGATCAGGGAGTTTGTTACCGTATTGGGTTTTACCTCGCGGTAACCAAGCCCCTCTCTAAAAAACGGAATCAAAAACTTATTTTGCAGGTGTAGTTCGTTCATTTTAATATCTCCCAATAGCCTTTAAAAGTACCAATCCTTTGTATGTAGCCACTCTTTTTCAGTAACTCAATATGTTTTTGTACGGCTGAAGGATTAATGCCGAGATTATCAGCAATAGATTGACGCGAAGCCGTAATATCCTTTTTTAAGATATTATAAACAGCGAGTTGTGCTTCAGTAAGCGAGGTCTGACCACCTGTCTGACTACCTGTCTGACTACCTGTCTGACTACCTGTCTGACTACCTTCGAGGCTTTCTTCAAAGGGAAAAGTGATGCGTAGAAAGTTTGGAGTAAATGTGAATATAGAGCGCGGATATTTCCGCAGAATGCGCGGCACCCCTGATCCAAGATATTCAACCATCTCAAGGTCTTTAAATATCCGCATAAGTTCTTTGTTTCGTGGAACCGAATATCCCATAAAGAACTCGTTTTCATCGAATTCCGCTGGAAGTCCACCTGCGGAAGTTATCTCTAATCTATCAGGGAACAGTTCAAACTTGGGCGGTATTTCGTTGGCATAGTTGTTGTGGATCATAGCATTTATGACTGCTTCACGAAGCGCAACAGGATCGATGAGTTTGCGCTCCTGTCGTTTTTGAGGGGTAATTTTGGCAAAGGTTTTGTTTTCGATCTCCAGTTTAGCCAAAACCTGTTTGGTTGCCTTGATAAGTGAACAGTAGCCGTATTCTTCATTTTCGATCAGATCCACACGGTCAAGGCTGGAATATTTTGCAACCTTTATGGAAAGCCCATTTGAATCCGAGAGCAGATAAGCGGCATAGTTGAACTCACCGTCTTCTGTCAGCAGTTCCAGATTATGGGCAAATTTATCGTTAAGTTTTAAAGGTGTCTCGCTGTAATAGATTTTCAGCTGCTCAAAGGTCAAATCTTTTTTACGAGACTTTATCGTCCCGATAGAATTACGAATCCTCCGAGAAAAGAGATCCTCGATCATGCGTACCGGCATCGGTTCCGTTGCACTACCGATCCGAATAAAACAACCTCGTTCAGACATGCCCTGTTTTTTTAAGTAATAGGGTTTCTCAGAACCGCTGGCAACGGTGATTTTAATAATGTCTTTGCCTTCGTGTTGTTCGGCAATGACATCAAAAAGACCCAGCGTAGATGGCATGATATTGTTTTTAATGCGATCTTTAACTTTAAGTTGAACCGCATCAGGATTGGAAACTCCCACTACAGTGTCGGTAGCATCGTCAATTCCAATATAAATATAGCCGCCTTCACGGTAATTAAGAAAAGCCACAACTTCCTTTTCAAGAGAATCGTTGAGCTTTCTTTTGAGTTCAATTCGATTTGATTCTTTCATTGCGACACCTGAAGTTGATTTTCAACAATATAATTGATAAGCCAATGTGTGATGGTATTATTTTTCTCTTGTTTGATTGCAATATAGCACTGATACAGGCTAAAGAATTCACCAATCTTTTTCATTTTCATTCCCTTCCAACAGCTGATATAGCTCATTCATCTTTCGTCTTAGCACATCACGTGGAATCAATTTTGTCTCATATTCTGCTACAAACGCGGGAGAAAGAGAGCGACTAAGCGCATACTTAACAACCTCATCATCCTTTTCCCTACAGAGAAGAATACCTATTGAGGGGTTTTCGTGTTCTAATTTCACATCACGGTCAAGTGCTTCAAGATAGAACTCCAATTGACCCATATGAGCAGGTCTGAATTTGTCCACTTTTAACTCAAAAACAACCAGACAATTCAAATTACGGTGATAAAATAGTAGATCAAGATAGAAATCATCATTTCCTACTTGTAAGCGATACTCTTCACCGATAAATGCAAACCCACCACCCAGTTCAAGTATAAACTTTTTCAGCGAAGTTATAATCGCTTTTTGTAGATCTTTCTCGGAGTGCTCGGCAGGAAGATCAAGAAAATCAAGCAGATAGCTGTCACGAAATACTGATTCTGTTTCCTGAGGTAGTTTTTTGACGGTTTCAGACAATTTACCATCAGCAAGCATCGCTCGTTCAAAAGCACCGCTACTTATCTGTCGTTCCATCTCCCTGACAGAAAGACGATTTTTTGTTGTCAAATGGAGATAAAATATTCGCTCCTCATCTGTTTTACAACGGGAAAATATTGTCCTGTTATGCGTCCATGACAATTCTCGCCACAGTGAGGCGAGTTTTTGATTTCCCACATAGGTCTCATAAAATTGCTTCATCCTCCAAATATTTGAGGCAGTAAATCCTTTAATTTCTGGATGTTCTCGTTGAATAAATAATGCCAATTCTTGAACCGTTGATTTTCCCCACACTTCCTGATCGACTTTCTTAGAAACATACTCCCCCACACGCCAGTAAAGTTCAACAAGAGTCCTGTTTACGGTAACAAAAACATGATTCCTGGAATCCTGAATAAGAGTAAGTATTGTCTGAAACGATTCCTGTTTTTGTAGATCCATCATGTCACCTTTATTTTTCCTGTAACAACGTCATTAATAAGAGTTTTGCGAAGTTCTTTAAGCTTTTCGATTTGGGTATTGATGGTTTCAACAATACGATCAATGTGGGAGGTTTTATCATCGAGGTAGTC
>DQIO01000171.1 GCA_020793555.1 Methanosarcinaceae archaeon
TCCATGCCTTAATAGGTACCTGTGCTTTGTTTTTTGGCATCCTTTTTTCATTTAATAAAATTTCAAAGACAAGAACAACGATGAGAATAGTTTTTCTATTTTGGTTTGTTGCAATATTCTCAGGCACTTTCATTTATTTAAATTTATACACATTTTGATATTATGTACTAATTTATAATGAGTTATCGTGTTTAAGTGCGAGTAGTTGGGGAATATATGATTGATGTCCCAAAAGTTTCCACAACGGTCATAGGTATATTTCATCTACATAGCACCAACGCCAGTCCTCACCTTTTTCAAATGACTCCATAATCGGATGGTGGCTCTCATGAAAGTGTTTTGTTGCATGTTTATTCTTCGATGAATCGCAACATCCCACCACGGCAGATCGGCAATGCTATCCAATCAACGTAAAAAAGTAAAAACAGCACAGCTAAGATGCTACATATAAATCTTGAACCAAGGTTGCGATGACCTGCAACCCCATAACAATAAATTATCTGCGTCCGGCTAACATTTTCATTGTCTCGCACAAGTGCTTATTAGCACCATAATTTCTGCTTAAAGAACACTCGTAACATTTGATTCCTTTGCATCCTTGTGGCATTTCATCTGCTATATATTGGATAAGTTGTTCGATTTTTTCATTCATCTCATAAGCCATAATTCAAATCTCCTTTATATGTCATGATTTTTGCATGTGACTGCAAAGTAGTTAAACTTGTACATAATAATAATATTAAAAATAATGGTAAATCTAAAATCTAAAAATCTAAAAATCTAAATCTCCAAACATACAAATACCTTAAACCCCATCCACACATTCGAGGGATATCAATATCAAAACGGTTAATTGATCTGGGTGTTCTGGCGTTCCGCCAGAAAAACGTTCGCGGTACATTCAAACCGCACCTTGCTGTCAAATTCAGATCAGAAGACAGCAAACCGTGTGTATTTTCAGTTGACTCGACACGCATTCCTAAAAAATACCAGCAGCCAGACGCATATTTGATAACACATGCTCATTCTGACCATCACGGTAAATCTGCAATGCTCTCAGACCACGCGGTATGTTCTGATAAGACCGCAGTTGCATTGCAGATCAGGCACGATCGCGAATATAGTGGATCAACTGTAATTGTAGGTGAATCCATCGATATCAACGGAGTGACCGTCACAGCCTACCCCACCGGACACACAGTCGGTTCGACCGCGTTTTACTGGGAGAATGAAGTTGGCACGCGAATCCTTGTAACAGGCGATGTCAAGGATGCATCACAATTACCAAAATGCGATGTCCTCATAACCGAAGCAAATTACGGCGACCATGCAGACTCGACATGTCACTTCGAAGATGACATCGCCGGATTCAACAATGCCATGGAAATCGACAGCAGTATCGCTTTTGGTGCATATGCGTTCGGCAAGGCCCAGCGTGCAGTTGAACTCATGCGTGAATATGGATACAACGGTGCTATTGAAATGGAAGACAAAAGCCGTATCCTCACACAACAACTGCTTGAAAACTGCGGCGAACTAATAGGACTTGGTGAATCAGGCGGAGAAAGCATGTGTATCGTACCCCCATGGGACCTTGGTAAACTACCTCGGGAGATTGCAAAATATGTGCTCACAGGCAGGGATGACTACTACTATCCTTCAATAAACATAAGTGATCACCTCGATGCAACAGGGCTTGTGAAAATGGTAGAAGACATCGACCCCGAAGTTGCGATTATCTATCACCCGAATGGTGACCGTCCCACAAAGTTTGCAGAACATCTCAATTCCATAGGCATCGAATCAATTTCAATTGACAACATAAAAAACGTTTTGAGCAATGAGTTTATTTAGGTTTATCCTCCTCTATTGCCAAAAAAGAGCGTAATTACTTATATAACTATATTAGTGTTAAGGGTCACTACCATTTCATATATTAATTATTCAATTATTCAAAATTCAGGAGATCACACCGTTGAGTAAGCAGTACAGCAAATCCAAAAAAGGCAAGGGGAAGAATGTAGAAGGTGATGCTGACGATAACGCTAACGCTAACGATGCTGACGATGGTGAGTCTAATGTCACAAAAAGCAAAGGAATCATCACTGTAAAAGAAAAAACTCCTGAAGAACGAAAGCAAAACCACATAGATGGTATCATCAAAACGGCAGTCGCATCGATCATAGGGATTGTTGCAGGAATTGTCTCCTTTAAACAGTTCGGAACAGCCGAAGACACTACATGGTATGCGATACTCACGATCGTTGCCGTACTTGCATATTATGCACAAAGGATCATCTTTCCGGCTATCAAGATCAATAGCAAAGAATTCGGGTTCAAGGATTGGTTCTATGTTGAATTTCTGGTTATAGACTTTTGTCTTGTAACATGGACATTGCTCTTGAATTGACCTTCATTTTTTGTTTTTTATGCATCAGATGATTCACTATAATCGTTCCAAATTCAACTTTAAATTTAAACTTAAACTTAAACTTAAACTTAAATTTAACTAACACTAACATTTACACAGGGATACACAATGCGAATAGCCATATTGAACAAAGACCGCTGCCAGCCAAGACGGTGCAGCCATGAGTGCGAAAAGTACTGCCCAAGGGTTAGAACAGGCGACGAAACCATCGTATTTGGGGAAGACGGAAAGGCAGTGATATCGGAAGAGTTGTGCGTGGGTTGCGGAATATGTATCAACAAATGCCCATTTGATGCTATCATGATAATCGGACTCCCCGAAGCCCTCACAGAACCAACATACAGGTACGGGGAAAATGGCTTTGCATTGTTCGGACTCCCTGTACCACAGGTCGGAAAGGTCACAGGTATCCTCGGACCCAACGGTATCGGGAAAAGTACGGCTGTACAGATCCTTTCAGGCACACTTGTTCCGAACTTCGGTGAGGAAAAAGGCGATTGGGACAGGGTTTTGGAATACTACGCAGGCTCTGCCCTGTATGATTATTTCAGTGATGTTGTTGACGGTAATGTGGCCGTTTCTCAAAAACCGCAGTACATCGACATGATCCCGAAAGCGTTCAAAGGAAAGACGAGCGCCCTGCTCGAAAAAACCGATGACCGCGGTGTTCTGGATAATCTGGTAGAGAGCCTCGATCTCGCACACATAATCGACCGCAAAATCAGCGAACTGAGTGGGGGGGAACTTCAGAGAGTGGCTCTTGCTGCCTGTATGGCAAAAGATGCAGACTTTTATTTCTTTGACGAGATCAGTCCGTATCTGGATATTTACCAGCGTATCAATTCAGCACAACTCATCCAGGAAATTGCTAAAGAAAAAGCAGTATTGGTTGTCGAGCACGACCTTGCGATCCTTGATATGCTTGCAGACACCGTGCACGTAGCATACGGTCAGCCGGGTGGATATGGTGTCATGACCCATCCAAAAGGTGTGCGGATTGGTATCAACCAGTATCTAAAAGGTTATCTTCCAGAGGAAAATGTGCGTGTCCGCCCTGAGGCGATCAAATTCGAGATGCATCCTCCAAGAACCGAGACCGATATGGTCTCTCTTGTCGAATACGGAGATTTTTCCAAGAAATATGGAAAACAGGGAGAAGATGGTTTTTCACTTAAAACAACCGGCGGTTCACTAAAGGAAGGAGAAGTTCTGGGTATTGTCGGTCCGAACGGTATCGGAAAAACCACATTCTTAAAGATACTTGCACAAGAAGTCGAACCGGACGTGGGCACGGTCGATGTTGATATAAAGATCGCATACAAACCGCAGTACATCAAAGCCGACATGCCTGTGCGCGTGCAGGATTTCCTGCGAGGAGTGACACGCAGGTTCGATACAAGTTATTATCAGGCCGAAATTGCAAAACCATTGCAGCTTGAGCCTCTATATGATAAGATCGTTACCGACTTAAGTGGCGGTGAATTGCAAAGAGTGGCAATTGCAGCGTGTTTGAGTCAGGAAGCCGACCTGTATATTCTTGATGAGCCGAGTGCACATCTTGATGTTGAGCAGCGTTCACTTGCAACAAAAGCCATCAAGCGTTTTGCCGAAAACAGCAAGAAAACCGCAATGGTCGTAGACCACGACATATACATGATCGATATGCTGAGCGAGCGTTTGATCGTGTTCGAAGGAGAGCCAGCCGTATATGGTGAGGCACATGAGCCCATGGGCATGCAGGATGGTATGAACAAGTTTTTGGCAAATCTTGGGATTACGTTCCGCAGGGATGAGGATACAACCCGCCCGAGGGTGAACAAGGTTGGTTCAAGACTTGACAGGGAGCAGAAGTCGAAGGGCGAGTACTACTATTATAAAATTGACGAATAGGGGCATCCCTATTCGTTCTTTACCTCTACCAACCACTGGTATAAAGGCACGAATCTTATCACGCGATCACCTATGTTTTCGGTTGATACATAATCCTCAGTGATTATGAGTGATTCCTTCAAATCGAAATGTTCCATCGCCTCTTTTAAGGCACGTGTTTCCCGTTCCAATACTTTTGCATCCATATCCCAGCATACTTGTATCAGTTCAATTATGTTGATTCCTGACTTAATTACAAAGTCAACTTCTCTTCCTTTTTCGCTCTTCCAATAATATACTTCATGTCCCATTCTTTTCAGATGCAGGAATACGGTATTCTCGGCAATTCGTCCCATGTCCTCTGAAAACCTGAAACTTATGGCATTTCTGAGTCCTGAGTCGATACAATACACCTTTCTGGGGCGTAGCATCTGTTCTTTTAGGGTGAATGAAAAGTATGGCACTGTGTATATAAGATAAACATCTTCAAGGATGCGGAGATACTCTAAAACGGTATGGGTTGAACTTTTTATTATATTTCCCAGCTTTTTTGCACTTATCAAATTTGAAGAGTTTGTTAAGAGGAAATGAGCAAGATTTTCCACTTTCGCTGCATCCCTTATCTTGTGATGCATAAGCACATCTCTGGCTATGATGCCAGTGAAATAATTCTTGAGAAGCTCTGTTTTGAGTTTATACGAATCGGTAAGCACAACTTCTGGAAAACCACCATATTTGAGATACTCGCTTAAATGGCGTTTTAATTTTGGTTTCTGCCTTAATATGTATCCATGTAAGTCTTTAGTACTTACATTTTTAAACATCAGGAACTCTTTGAATGAAAGGGGATATACTACATGCAGTATATTGCGTCCGGTTAAGAGTGTTGCATATTCTGTCTTTAAAAGTGAAGCCGATGAACCACTTAGCACAAACTTTGTGTTGCGGTTCTTGTCATATATTTTTTTGACCCAATGCTGCCAGTTGGGAACGTTTTGGACCTCATCAAGAAACAGGAACACTTTCCCTTCAGGATCTTTGTATTCAAGGTATGTCTCATATACCTTATCGAGAAAATCTGGATTGGATGTAAACGGCACCAATGCATTGTCATCAAAGTTCACGTAACAGATGTTCGCAGCCTGCCATTCTTCCATTAACCTGGCTACCAGCTGGTACATGAGAGTTGACTTTCCACTGCGCCGGATGCCAAGCAGCACTACAGCCTCACGTATATCCATAAGTTCCAATATTTCATTAAGGTGCTTTTCACGAACGAAACTTTCCGTTTCGAACTCTTCAAACCACCAGTCGTTCCAGAATGCAAGGCTTTTTTGAATTATCTCTTTTTCATCCATTGTTAGTAATCAACGATTTTTTTTGTTTAAATAGGTTTGCATCATACTGCACGGAATTAATATAATTTAGTTCAATGTATTGCACTATTTATTCATGTTTGGTGCA
>DQIO01000170.1 GCA_020793555.1 Methanosarcinaceae archaeon
AACTTCCAGTCAATTGTTGTGCCACTATCTATTTATGAACTATTCAATCTACCGACAACGTTTATGCATGGCTGAATAGTTACCTTGTTAGTTACAGAGGCAGTTTCATTACTTCAATAATTTTCCCTCATTAAATCCTTCATCAAATACACCCAACCACTCGCCTTATCATTAACTTCCTTCTTACCCACTCTTCAATTAGAAGTATAAACACATCAAATCCCAAAAACCTCATCAAGGCGCAATCCCAGCCACCCACAACCCTTCAGTCTCCTCAAATCCGCACATCAAATTCATGTTCTGAATCGCCTGCCCGGACGCGCCTTTCACCAGATTGTCGATTGCAGAGACTACAACAACACGGTTGTTCTGCGTATCAACCTCGAAACCGATGTCACAGAAGTTCGAGCCCCTGACCGCACTCAGCGTTGGGATTCCATCTATCACGCGCACGAATGGCTTGTCCTTGTAGAAATCCGTGTAGATTCGCCTGACCTCATCTGCCGAGAGGGTGGATTTTGTGAAAATGTGCGCCGTAGTCAATATTCCACGAACCGATGGGATCACATGGGGTGTGAAACTGATGTTCGTAAGTGAATTATCCAGGCGGTTAAGTTCCTGAAATATCTCGACACGGTGGCGGTGTGTTGTTAACTTGTAAGGCTGTATGTTTTCAGCCATGTTCGGATAGTGCGAAGTCACGCTTGGGTTGATGCCCGCACCTGAAATACCGGACTTTGAATCAAATATTGCGGCATCAACCAGACCCGCAGTCACAAGCGGTGCTGCCGAGAGAATCGCCCCTGTGGGGTAGCAACCCGGGTTTGAAACGAATATCTCATTCGCAACACCGGGGTGTAGTTCAACAAGACCAAAGACCGCATCAATCGGGTTTGTGTGTTTGATCTCATACACCTGTTCGAACACACTGGTCTTGAGACGATAATCTGCACTCAGGTCAATAACCTTAGTATTGCCATCAAGTAACTGCGGCACAATATTCATCGAAGTTCCGTGCGGAACAGCAACGAACACGACATTGCAGCGTTCCTTAATCTCATCAGGACTCAAATCCTCAAAATTCATATCCAAAAATCCTCGCAGGTGTGTATGCGTATCACACACATCCTTGCCTGCAAGACGCCTTGATGTCGCTGCCTCGATGTTGACATATGGATGCCTGAGTAACAGGCGCATCAGTTCTCCGCCTGTGTATCCCGACCCGCCAATAATTCCTACGTTTATCATATCGCTCATGCCACAATGTATAGTTCCAATATTAATTAAAGTTGTTATTTTATAAGCATCCTCGAAAACGTATTACTTTCATTCCGCATGGATTACCCTTATGATGTTATAACACCATATCTGGAAGTTACTTAAAATATAGCACAATGGGGACATAAAAATGACCGCAACAAAAACAATATACCTCGCAGCACCTTTATTCTCGAAGGCGGAACAGGAATTTAACCGCAAACTTCGCGATCAGATAACTGAACGCGGTTTCTCTGTGTTCCTGCCACAAGAAGACTCCAACGATACCACAGACATGCGGCATGAAGAAAAACAGAATTACATTTTTAAGCAAAACCTTGAAGCAATCGACAATTCCGACATCATTGTTGCAGTCCTGGACGGTGGCAGCGATGTTGACTCAGGCACTGCGTGGGAACTTGGTTATGCATTTGCCAACAAAAAAACAGTCCTTGCCCTCAAAACTGATTTCAGAACACTCGGCTCAGAGGGTATCGTGAACCTCATGATAGAAGTATCAGTAGACGCGCTTGCAACCAACATAAACGGACTCATGGACGCACTTGAACAGTATCGTTGATCATCCGATCTCGCCGCATTCAAAATCCGCAATATCCATGTGATGTGCAGGTTCATCCACCTTTTTCCATACAATCACACCGGCAAGCACCATCAGAGCCGCACAGACATAGAACGGTGTCTCAAAAGTAACATATCCTGCAAGCAGTCCGCCAAATATAGGACCTATTGCCATCCCGCCTGCATAGGCTGTGGTTATCATACTGAGTTTTGAACTGACCATCGTTCCACCCGACAGGTCGCTCGCAAGTGCAATTACAGGAGTATCAATCGCTGCAATCGTAAATCCCTGAAGTGCACGAAGTAGTATCAACTGTTCGATACTTGTCACATAACCGGTACCGATCACAAGAGGAGCGCTTAATAGCAGACCTCCGACGATCAACTTTTTCCTGCCTATCCTATCTGACAATGCACCGATCGGCGTTTGAAATATCAAACGAGCAAGCATATATGCAGATAACGCTATCCCCAACGAAAATTCAGAAGCTCCAAGTCTAATCTCATATTCAGGCAGTAGTGCGACGATCATCATGATTCCGACCATCATCATAAACATAGCACCTGAGAGAACAAGGATCGACCCTTTGCCGTTCTTCACATCATCATCCATAACCTTCTCAATACAGGTGTTGTGTGTCTCTTTCACAAGAAGATTGACCAATATTAAACTCACAATTCCAAATAAGGCACAGAGATAAAAAGCGGTATTAAAACTGTAATACGTTGCAACCGCACCGCCAAGAACCGGACCCAGGCCAAACCCCAATCCACGAATTGTAGAATATATGCCAACAGCCTTACCTCGTGTAGCCGGAGTGGACAGGTGTGTGACCATCGCAATTATTGCAGGTATGGTTGCGCCAACAGTTATTCCTTGCATGATCCTAAGAACAAGCAACTGCTCATAACTTGTAACGTGTGCGTACATAAGCGAAAGAACAGTGTAGCCGACCAATCCAAAGATGATGAAAGGCTTTCTCCGGTCAAGCTTATCAGACAACTTCCCCATTATGGGCTGTGCAATCGCATTGAACAAACCAAAAACAGTCATCACAATACCGGCTTTAAGAATAAGCGGAATGTCCGGTAATAGTGATGTTTGCAGATCAACTATGTACAGCGGTATCAAGGTGACCAGCATCCCTGTTCCCATGTCCTCGAAAAAACGAGACAGTGAAAGAATATACAGTTCCCTACTGATACCATCGGATACTTGTGGTTTCACTGTACTGTTTATGCTACTGTTTTTCATTTTATTTTTCTCTTATATGGTAGATCCACAAAATATTATAAATTCGCCATATAAAAGAGTGTTGAAAATAGCACAGAATCAGTTCATTTACGATGTCAAGTTTTCAGCAGCCTTAGAAAATACATCTCTAATTATTGCTTGATCGACTCAACTTTTGTTACTTCGGGAATCTCTTTTTTGAGCACAGATTCAACCCCATCGCGTATTATCTTTGGAGTAATACTGCATCTTCCGCAAGCGCATTCGGGACGAATTTTAAATTCTCTTATGAATGTACTGAACGTAACAGGGGCAGTCGTCTTTTTGAGCAAAATTGTTACGACACCGTTTTCGTCAACATCAACAAGCTCGATATCTCCGCCATCAGCCTGAATACTTGGGCGAACGCGGTCTATAATTTCACTGACTTTTTGTTTCATCAGAAAAACATTGTGATTACTCATATATTAACACGATGGTTTGTACAAAACTGTACAATACCAATATTATAAAAATACATTTAACTCAAAAAACCAAGTCAATAAAATATTTGGTACGCCCGAATTACATTGAACTGCATACTTATGGGGGATATACAGCGAGAATAATTACTATCACAAACGGTTTATTCATTGGAAAACATAAATGGCTTGATTATAGAATAGGGAAATAAATGATGATTCCTGATAAATGAAGTTGTTATAAGTGGAATGATCAAATATATCATGGAGATAAATACAATTATGCCGGGAAATACATTCGGTCATTCATTCAGAATTACAACATGGGGCGAGTCACACGGACGCGCAGTAGGCGTTACTGTTGACGGAGTCCCTGCGGGACTGTCACTTTGCGAAGAGGACGTACAAAAAGAACTTGACAGACGCAAACCCGGACAGAGCGAAGTATCTACACCGCGCACCGAAGCCGACCGTGTGGAAATCCTTTCAGGACTTTTCGAGGGCAAGACCACAGGTACGCCAATAGCGATGCTTGTGTGGAACAAGGATGCCAATTCAGGATCATATGATAATATCAAAAACCTTGCGCGCCCGGGGCATGCTGATTATCCATACATTGCGAAATACGGAATTCGAGATTACCGCGGTGGCGGACGATCGTCTGCGCGCGAGACCATTGGACGCGTGGCTGCAGGTGCAATTGCAAAAAAACTATTGTCCGAATTCGGAATAGTGGTTGCAGCCCATGTGATAGAACTTGGCGGTGTCCATGCAGAACCCGTTTCATTTGACGACATACTCAACAACGTTGAAAAAACACCGGTACGATGTGCCGACCTTGATGCTGCAAAAAAAATGCTTGATGCGGTAGCGCTTGCGCGTGCGGACGGAGATAGCTTAGGCGGTATTGTTGAGATAATAGCCAACGGTGTACCTGCGGGAATCGGGGAACCTGTATTCGATAAACTGGATGCCGATATTGCAAAAGCTATCATGAGCATCGGGGCTGTCAAGGGTGTTGAGATCGGTGTAGGATTTGGATGTGCGAATATGCGTGGCAGTGAAATGAACGACCCGTTCATCATCGAAGACGGACAGATCGCAACCGCCTCAAACAATGCCGGCGGGATCATTGGAGGCATTTCATCAGGAATGCCAATAATATGCCGCGCTGCTGTCAAGCCGACCCCGTCCATCTCAAAGATGCAGCGTACTGTTGATATGACAACGATGACTGAAAAAGAGATTATGATAGAGGGACGGCATGACCCGACAATACCACCGCGGATGGTTCCGGTTGCTGAAGCGATGATTGCCTTGGTTATTGCAGATCACATGATACGAAGCAGCAGGATCAATGCGAATTCGTTGTAAAACAGTAACAATATATGTGTTTTTTGACGTAAAGCCCCTTATAACCGCCTACGGAGGATTGCTTCGGCGTCAAAAAAAGTTAAACGAATACTATAATTTAGAGGCATCGGTACCCCGAAAAACATATTCTAAAAAAAGTATTGAAGACCGTATCAGATCTTCAATTTTTCCATTCTCTCAACAGCCTCATTGATACGCTCAACTGACTGTGTAAGTGCAAATCGTATGTAGCCTTCTCCGTAATCCCCAAATCCGACACCGGGTGTTGCGACAATTCCTGCCTCTTCGAGCAAAAGTTTTGATAATCCCATTGAGTCATATCCTTCCGGTACAGGTGCCCATACGTAGAATGTGGCTTTTGGCGGTTTGACATCAAGACCCATGGCATTTAGTCCTTTAAGGAGAGCATCGCGCCGTTCGGTGTATATTGCGTTCATATCAGCAACACACTGCTGTGATGATGAGAGCGCAGTGATTCCTGCTATCTGTATGGCATTAAATGCACCTGAATCAATATTGGATTTCACTTTACCGACAGCGTTTATCATGTCCTTGTTACCAACAGCGAAAGCAAGACGCCATCCTGTCATGTTGTATGTCTTTGAGAATGAGTACAATTCAATACCGACATCCATTGCGCCATCCACTTCAAGGAAACTTGGAGCCTGATAACCATCATAGACCATCTCACAATATGCGTTGTCGTGGACTACTACAATATCATTATCGCGTGCAAATTCCACAACCTCTTCGAAGAACTTGAGGTCTGCTGTTGCAGATGTTGGATTGTTTGGATAGTTGAGGAACATGAGTTTCGCTTTTGCCAGAACATCCTTTGGTATAATGTCAAAGTCAG
>DQIO01000169.1 GCA_020793555.1 Methanosarcinaceae archaeon
AACTTGAAGAACGAATCAAATCATTAGAGGAACGACTCAACAAAAACAGTCGTAATAGTAGTAAACCTCCTTCAACTGATTTTTATGCATCTAAAAAACCCATAACAAAAAGTAGACGCCAAAAAAGTAGTAAGAAGGTAGGTGGCCAAAAAGGTCACCTTGGGACAACATTAGAGATGGTAAATAATCCTGACGAAATTGTAATTCATCGAGCAGATCAATGTAGCAATTGTCACACATCTCTTGAAAATGAATGGGTCAAAGACTATGAAAAAAGACAAATTTTTGACATACCGCCTGTTCAACTCCATTCGACAGAACATCGTGGTGAAATTAAATTATGTCCAAAGTGCGGACGTACAACCACAGCTAAATTTCCAAATGATGTGACGCAGCCAACCCAATATGGTTCGCGACTTAGAGCTTTTGCAGTCTATTTGCATGATTACCAACTTATCCCATATAATCGCAGTTGTGAACTATTATCTGATATCTATGGATGTAAAATCAGTCCTGCTACCTTGAATAGAGCAGAAAACGAATGTTTTGATGGACTTGAACAATATGAAAATGAAATCAAGGACGTTCTGATACAATCTAATGTCCACCGATGTGATGAAACAGGGATGAAAATATATGGAATACGTCATTGGCTTCATGTAGTATGTACTAATGAGAGGCACTATCCCAAAATCCAGTTATGCCTTAATTAGCAGTAATATTACAACACATAAATAATTATACTATGTTGTAATATTATTACTTAGTGTATACCATGGTGACGATAAACTGCAATCTTAATAACTTTTCCGAAATTCCCAATTTTAAAAGTATTTTCAATGGGATTGGCAATGAATTTGAATATACTGAGAAAGATATTTTCCGCAGGAAAATATCTCCTCTGTGTCCAATATGCAATAATAAAACGACACACAATGGCTATAATGAATACACCAAAAAAGGAATTGGCACCATAAAAATCGGCAAATATTTATGTAAATCGTGTGGTGAAAATCTCGAAGAAGATCGAAGTGTTTGGGAAAAACTCAAAACGATATTTTCTGATTTACTTGGAGAACTTTATCAACTGCTTAGATTAAATCATGTCAGTTATGGTGGAATTTCGGACATAATGCATCTAATATTTCCACAATCTAAAAGTACTGTTTTTAGGGGCTTCAATCATGCAACGAACAATGCAGAAGTACCTCCGCTTGAGAACGTTTTGATAGTGCATTATGATGAACAATTTCCAAAAGAAGGACGTTCTCAGAAATATCGTCTCACACTCTTGGATGCAAAAACCAAACGACCATTAGCTGATGAATTATTTGATCAGAAAGATCCTGAAACAATCAAACAATTTCTATCCTCTAACTTTGACACGTCAAAACCACTATTCATTGTAACTGACTTTTATTCAAGTTACCCATCAATTTTAAAAGAAGTATTTGGAGAAAATTTAATACATCAATATTGTCTGTTTCATTTGAATAAGCTTATTGTCAACGATTTTCCGAGAAATACAACGATGTCACAAGAATTGATCAAATATAAATTATTGAATATTTTCTATAATCGTGAGAAAGAAATCGAAATGCTACAAAAGTTAAAATTTGAAGAAATTGAAATTATTCAAAATGAAAGTGCATACAAATCATGGATTAAGCTCGAAAAAAAAGATTTCTACAAATTTGTACGTGCCCAAAAACTTTCTCGACGTAGAAATAAAGAAAATCTTGAAATTAACAGCCTTGAAAAGACAGAAAATAATTTTAAGGAACTAATGGACAATATTAATTTTTTTGATTGTCAAACGCAGACACGATTGAAAATGATTAAAAAGCACTGGATGAATTTGACTGTATTTCACTATCTGGAGGGAGGTCCAGCCACAAATAACGCAGTCGAAAACTATTATTCAACGAGTCTCAAAACACATCGGAAAAAACAATTTAGAACCGAAGTAGGCATTTTAAATCAGATTAAACTTTCTTCTATGAAAAGAGCAGGGATGTTTAAAGGTCCAAAACCAACAATATTGGAATTGTTTAGGTTGTTTAGACCTTTTGCAATTAGTTGATGAATATTGAATAATGGTGTATTTAATGAGAGCGTATGCTATCGATTTTCACACGTTTATAGACATATTTGATTGAATTTTTTAAGACTTCTTTGTAAAAAGATCGATTTTTAGACTATTGAAGAGATTGTGAAAAACATTTTGGATCAAATCATTGGGCAAGGTTCAGAAAAAGATAGAAATCACTTGATTTTGGGATAGTGCCGAATTAGTGTGATTAAGAATATTTTTCGATGATTCATATTTTGCGTCTCTAATTAGGTTGTTACGTTTTGTCAGATTTCTCTATGCGGGGTTGGATCAGTGTTTCATAATCCATCTTGTTACATCCCTACGGTGGCTTGAATATCGGGGATGTATTTTAAGTTTTTTCATTGGTGTTTCAATATGTATTAATGTGATAGTATTTATATTTGGCTTGTAATAGGTTTAAAGGTGACATTAAATGAAAATAAGAGTAGTAAGTTCAAAAGACGAAATTGAGACGTTAAGTAATAATGAGGAAATTGTGCATCTTGCATTTAGACCATCCAACAAAGATATATTTACGTTGGTTTGCAAATGTCCGAATGTAAAAGCACTTCATATTCCAGGTTCATACAAGAGAACCATCTCAGGTTCTACTCAGATGTTCCTTTCAATGCAGGGTATTGATTTGCTTGAAGGCGATGTTTGGGGCCACAGAAAGGAAATCAATGAGTATTCAGAAGTGTCACAAAGGGTTTTCGATAGCATAAAAAAATACAGGTCTGAAGGGCTTTCTGAAGAAAATATTGTTGATAAAATGGCAAAAGAGACCAGACTTGGTTCTGATTTCATTGAATTCATCATGAAACAGGCTTGAATTTCGGGCTTGTTTTATTCCTTTTTTAGTATGTATGTTAAATTTAATTCCGTTCACGGCTGGTGTGTTTGTTTTATGTGCACCAAGTGCACCACGTGTGAACGATTGTGATTTGCCGCTATGCGGTGAGGATAGGAGTCTTCTGCTTCGTCAAATTATTGTAGGAACACGCCGCCGTTTTGCGCCGGATGGTTGTTTTTTAGATCTAAACTGTTTGTTTTAACCTAAAATCATAAAGCCGCTGATCAGATTATTTGATGAGATCCTGTTAACTCATTGTGGGGGTTTTGGTGAAGGTGTTTGGGTCATTTCGATAAGTTGACTGTAATTGGTGTTCAACTTCAAAATGTAATCACCCTTTGGAGTGATTACCCCAAGGGGTGATAAACTATATTAATGATAAAGTATTTGTGTTTTATATGACTCTCCCAAATATTTATTCACAATCCAGAGTGATGTTATTCACAGATCGGAAAAATAGTATCAAACAAATTGATCTGTGTTTCAAGGGAAGTGGGAAACATCTATCTTTCAAAGGGCTTCGTAAGATTGGAAAATCGGAACTTGCAAAGTACTATATTGCAACACATCCGGAGCAGCAACTTGCTTATGTCGATCTTGAAAATCTGAGTATGACGGAGGAATTGTTTCCGCAGGAATATGTTGGAACGATTTGTTTTTGGTACTTTAACAAAGGCATGGGTTTTGTTGAAGAGTTCCATGATCCATTTATTGTAATGAAGAAAATCAATGATCCACTGGTAACTTCTACCATGACCGGTATACTTCAGGAACTTGAAAAGAAAGAGCCAAATCATAAGCTGATGATGGAGTACGCATTAAACTTTCCCGAACAACTCTCATCGAGAGATGGTGCAACTTTTGGTCTTTTTATTGACGAATTTCAGTTGTTTTTAGAATTATCAGGTAAGTTTGATATCATACGATTATTACGCTCGATCATACAAAATCAACAAACAACCAGATATGTGGCATTGGGATCCTGGATGACTAAACTTGATGAACTGTTTGCAGACGCTGCATCTCCATTGTTTTTACATTTCACACTTGAATCCCTGCCAAACTTCAGTAGGGATGATAGTTTTGAGTTTCTGATCAAGTATTTCAATCAATTTGAGGTCACTCTTACAAAAGAACTGCTTGAAGAGATGTATAAGTTATGCAGGGGCAATCCAATGTATCTTAGATCACTTGCCGATAGGCTGTTATTGCTAAACAGTACAGGCATTGCTATGGATGTCAAAGGAGTCAAAATGGCATTTCTTACAGAGATCGCTTCGATGAACGGAATGATCAACCGGCACTGTAACTACATTTTGAATATCTCGCTTGTAAAATCAAGAGCACATGCAACACTCAAGGCGATTATCCATATACTTGCAAAAGAGGGTGAAGATGGATTGCCACTTTCCCAAATATCAGAAAAGATAAAACGAAAACCAAGCATTGTGCTAAAACATCTAAATCGTTTGCTTGCAACCGATCTTTTGGTCAAGATCGATAACAACTATTGCTTTGCAGATCCGGTCATGAAACAATACGTGGAAATTGAAGAACTTGGTTTGGACTTGTCGTTATCGAATACTTCGATTGGGCAGATAAGACCGGATATGTTTGAGGAACTTAAAGAAAAATATCTTAAATCATCTACCGAACTTGGAACTGCAAAGGAAAGTGAAGTACGTGAGATTATTTCGAATTTCAATGGTCAGGTGTTAGGAGGACATTTGTTTGGCAAGGATGGTACGATTATGTTGCCAAAGGTGAACGAGGTTGTAAATTTCATTGATATTGACAGCAATGGTGATATTTTTGAAAAGAATTTTGTGGTTGAGATCGATGCTTTTGCAAAGGGCAGTGAAAATTGGCTGGTAGAAGTAAAATGGAAGAACGAACCATGTTCCCCATCCGATATTGATCTGTTAACCAAGAAAAAACATTTCATTGAAGTTTCCCAGAATTTGAACATTGATGTACTTTGGATTATATCCAAAAATGGATTTACAGAAAAGGCGATTGATGTGGCAGGGGCAAATGATGTATTGCTTACAGATGGTGATGAACTACGCAGTGTGAAAAAAGCAGTAGTGAAGCACAAAGGGAAATAGGTTCAATACTTCTGATAAACATTGTAAAAAGTACGTTAACTACAATTAACGCATTTATTGATTTTATGTTAATCGTAACTAACATATTTACTAAATAGCGGGTTCGTATATCATAAGCGGTGTTTTACTGCGAAATATTTCTGTATACAGGCCAGGTTTTAGGATGTCTTAAAGGTTAAAGCCGAGATCGGAGAGGTTTTATTCATTCCGGCGTGGTTGTTTTTGAGTATGTTTGAAAGATCGGATTGAGGATAGTTTACAGTTCCTCTTGTAATCTACGGCTTTTATCAGTCAGGCAGTATTTATGTTTGCGGTCAAGGTCGATGATGCCTCATCTTGTCAAGTTGGTCGAGCAGCATTCTCTCGACGTGGTTGCCTTCGTTGAGTTTTAAATTATGGGCGGTGATTTGCGTGCTTATTATTTATTTTTTACTTCCCAGTGGCCACCTTTCTTCGGGCCAACATACCTTAATCGACCTGCTTTCACCAGTTTCGAAGATGCCCTTTCAACGGCGCTCAACGATTTACCAATCTTCTGAGCGACCTCCGCTAAGGTCATCTCCGGCTTCTCATCCAGCATCCTTAGAATCTGATCCGGCGTTTTTACCTGCGTTTCTACCTGCGTTTCTACCTGCGTTTCTACCTGCGTTTTCTCCGAAC
>DQIO01000168.1 GCA_020793555.1 Methanosarcinaceae archaeon
GAAAAACACGTCCCGACCGTGAATCGAACACGGGTCTAAGGCTCCGCAAGCCCCAAGGATATCCTCTACCCTACCGGGACAACATGTTTTCATCCTTTTAACATCGTTTCATATTATAAAGGTTGTTGTAGGGGGGTGCAACCATCCATTTGCACCCTCCTGCAATACTAATATAGATTGACCAAAAACATCATCGTTTGTGTTGTCTTGGTCTTCTTTGTGAGCCTTTTTGGCTCTTTTGATCGCCTTGATCTTTCCCACCATTCTGGCTTTGAGAACCTTGATTACCAAAGGATCTTTTTGAACCGTCTTGGCTCTTTCCATCGTCACGGCTTTGCTGACTTTTATTTCCAAAAGTTCTTTTTGGACCACCTTGGCTCTTTCCACCATCACGGCTTTGTTGACCTTTATTTCCAAAAGATCGTTTTTGACCATCTTTACCTTTCTCATCACTATGGCTTTTGTGACCGCCTTGTACATAGGACCGGTTTTGATTTCTACCTTGTCTTCTGCCTGATCTTTTATTGTCTTTTGGTTTTTCCATCCATTTGATCTCAACTTGTTGAATATAAGGAGTCTCCTCTTCAATGATTGTCACATCATTATCTTGCAGCACCGCATCAAAATAACCTTTGTCACGAGTTGTGAGAATGCTTATCGCCTTGCCTTCTTTACCGGCTCTTGCGGTTCGCCCGATACGGTGGACATAATGCTTGCTCTCATTTGGAATATCGTAATTGTACACATGTGATACCTCAGGCACATCAATTCCACGTGCTGCCACATCGGTGCATACGAGGACAGTGGCTTTTGCAGAGTGGAACCGGTTCATAATGCTGGTTCGTTTACTCTGATTCAGACCGCCGTGAAGAGCAACAGCATCAACATCGTATTTTTGGAGGTTCTTTGCAATAAAATCCGTATTTCTCTGAGTATTACAAAAGACCATGATAAGTCCTGACCTCTCATTTTTGATCAAATGGAGAAGCAGCGAGAATTTCATAATATTGGACACCTTGTAGTATATTTGCTCCAGTTTCGAAGCATCCACATAAGCTTCCACAGAAACATTTACAGGGTCTACCATGTATTTTTGGGCAAGACGATTAACTTCCTTTGATATTGTAGCCGAGAACAAAAGCACCTGCTTTTTCAGTGGGCATGCCCTGAGTATTTTTTTCACATCATCTATGAATCCCATATCAAGCATCGTATCGGCTTCATCGATCACAAATTGTTCCACATTATCCAGATCCATCGTGCCCCTGTTTATGTGGTCAAGAACACGTCCCGGAGTTCCGACAACGATCTCAGTTCTTTTAAGTCTCTTAATCTGTGGTTCAATTCCCACACCGCCATAAATTGCAGTGATCTTTGAATGCTGATACTTTCCAAATATCCGCAGTGAACTTGCAACCTGTTCCGCAAGTTCTCGTGTAGGGGTCAATACAACAGCCTGTATTCCCTCTCCCTTCTCAATATCATGCAATATACCCGATCCAAACGCAAGCGTCTTGCCGGATCCGGTCGCCGACTCGGCGACAACATCTCTTCCATCAAGAATGTAAGGGATTGACATTTCCTGAATTTCAGTAGGTTCAATAAATCTCTCATCCTCAATTGCTCTTAATATGGGCTCACAAATGCCCAGTTTCTTAAATTGTTCCATAATCTTATCTCGTAATAATAAATTTTTCAGGGAATCTTAATGGAGGTCCTCGTTAGCATATTTAATCCAACGGGTACTTGCTCCAAATTCCACACGTTTCTACTCATTATGTATAAAATGTATTGATATCGGTATCGAATATATGAAATATTTTTGTTTGTTTGCGTTATAATATAATTGTATTCTCTGTTAAATTCAAGTTCGAGTTTAAGATTAAACTCAGGCAGAAAACGCTATACATTATTATGGAGCAGTAATCTTCAACACTCAAAATAGCACGCATTCGCCATTAGCGATATTTACAAAAATAGACATTCTTGCGAAAATACCTGCCGCATATAAGATTTACACCTATTTTACACCTTTGGTCGCTGCTTTGATAACCTCAGCAAAGATCATTGCTGCCAATGCTACGGACAGAGGGATTAACCAATCCGTTACAGACAATGGAGTGAGTTCAAATATTCTCTGGAAAAATGGGATATACATTACACCCAGTGTCAACAGGAATGTCCCAAATACACCACCAATCAAAAGTTTGTTTGTGAAAAAACCGACCTTGATAATTGAATCATCCAGCGACCTGAATGCGAACGGGACGAACAATATCATACTCACGATCGTAGCAAAGGTCAATGTTCTTGCTTTTTCAATCTCATTGACCGGATCGTCCAGCACAAACACCATAAATGCTGACATCCCCATAATAAAAGCCATGCTCAGAATCATGATCAAGTTCCGCTTTTTCAGGATCTTTTCATAAGGATCCCTTGGTCTTTTCAGCATAATTCCCTCGCTTGCAGGATCCAGACCAAGCCCTATTGCGGGCATAACCTCATCAAACATATTTATGAACAATATCTGCAATGCCAAAAGCGGCAGGAAATCAAAACCAAGCAGGACGATGCCCATCATTATCAATATGACCTCTGTAAAATTCCTTGAAACCAAATAACAGGTGAATTTCTCAATGTTAGCATATATCGCCCTGCCCTGCTTCACTGCATCAACGATCGTTGCGAAATTGTCATCTTGTAACACCATGGTGCTTGATTCCTTTGCCACATCGGTTCCTTTAATTCCCATAGCTATACCGATATCTGCTTTCTTGAGTGCAGGAGCATCATTTACACCATCACCTGTCATGGCAACGATGTGACCTTTCTTCTGCAATGCTTTAACGATCCTCACTTTCTGTTGCGGCATCATCCTTGCATAGATACTGACACCCTCAACAACGTTCTCAAACTCTTCTTCATCCAATGATTCCAGTTCGCTGCCTGTTATCACACCATCTGCAACGACCCTTCTTAATTTTTCATCCGTCAGGTCTTCAAAATCCCCTACTTCATCGAATAGACCAATATTCTTTGCTATTGCTTTTGCAGTCGCATCATTATCGCCTGTTATCATTACGACCTTGATGCCAGCCTTTCTGCAGGTCACGATCGCTTCTTTTGCTTCTTCCCGGGCAGGATCTATCATGGCAACCAATCCCAGAAATACCATATCTTTCTCAATGTTTTCAGGAGTCAGTGGCTCGGTCATCTCCTTATGGGCAACACCAAGCACACGATAAGCAGAACTTGCAAGATCATGGTTTGTTTCAAGTATTCTCGCAACCTCGTCTTTGGTGAGTTCCTCAACCCCTTCCCTTTTCCTGATGAAACTACATTTCTTTAACAAAAATTCGGGTGCACCTTTGCTGAATATCGTTTTACACTTCTCTCCACTTTTTTCGTGTACGGTTGACATTAATTTCCTTTCTGATGTGAAGAGAATCTCTTCGATCATCCGGTAATCATTTTTCAGATCGTCCTGCCACATGTCCCCTTTTGCTGCTGCAACAACAAGCGAGATCTCTGTCGGGTCGCCGATAAGTTTCCACTTTTCCTGCTTTTCCACATTTCCCAAATTCCCTACACTTTCCTCAAAACCCGCATTGTTACAAAGAGTGGCAGCCTTTAACAACATGCTAAGATTTTCGTGTTTTGCCACATCGATCTTTGTACCATCAACCGAAAAATCTCCTTTCGGTTCATAGCCAACACCTGTTATGTCAAAGAATGTGTCGTCAACATAGACCTTTTCGACAGTCATCTCGTTCTTTGTCAACGTGCCTGTCTTATCCGTACAGATTACTGTTGTAGACCCTAACGTCTCAACACCAAGCATTTTCCTGATAAGCGCATTTTGTTTTGCCATCTTATGCATTCCATACGCAAGAGTGAGTGTGAGCGTAAACGGCAGTCCCACGGGAACGGATGCAACGGCCAGTGCAAGAGCAATTATCAGCATACTGCCCAGAGGCGCTCCTTTTATCATACCGAGGATGAATACAAGAGTAGATGCGCTAAGGGCTAGTATTGCAAGGCTTTTTGCAAGGTCTGATATCTTTATCTGCAGGGGAGTTTTTTCTTCAACTTCCTGTATCATCCCTGCAATTTGTCCCAATTTCGTTTGCATGCCTGTTGCCGTGACCACAGCCTTGCACTTTCCATGAACTATCTGTGTTCCTGCAAAGACCATGTCGCCTTCGTTTTTCTCAACTGACCCGCTCTCACCCGTTAGAGCCGATTCATCGACCTTCAAACCCGTTATGTCAAATATCTTTGCATCGGCAGGGATACTGCTACCGGTCTCAAGCAGCGAAATATCACCTGGTACGACTTCATTTGTCTGAATCTCTTTTCGCCGTCCATTCCTAAGCACTCTGGTGGTTGGTTCAACAATTTTTTTCAGTGCTTCCATTGCTTTTTCTGCTTTGTATTCCTGTATAAAACCCAAAATTACGACAAATGCGATGATCGATGAGATTACCCAAAAGTTGATGGTTTCCCCTATCATCAACGAGATTATGGCTGCTGCAAATAAGATCCATACTATGAAATCTGCAAACTGGTTCAGCAACACTTTCAGGGGCGTAACTTTTTGTTTTTCCTCAAGCTCGTTAATACCGTATTTTTCAAGCCTGATCTTTGCATCTTCGAATGACAAACCCTCTTTAGATGTTTCTAAAGCCGCGAATACGTCATTGATGTCTGATTTGTTATAGTCCATTTGCAAACTCCAATAATCCCGCTATGTGTTGACAAATTCTTATCTACTAATGTATTAGTAAAGCCTTGTTATAAGCATTTTCTCATATCCAGAATATAAATAATCACAGAACAACTAAAGATACTGTAATATGGGGCACTCAATCAATTATTTATACAATAAAACATTTATTTTATATACTGAAGATATAATAACAGGGGGAAAAAATATGATAAACATAAAACGGCTTTCTATTTTGATATTACTGACATTTGTAGTAACCAGCTGTTTTGCTTTACCGGCATCAGCAGTAACAGAAGATGAAGTTGAAATGTATTTGCTATCTGAATACAATGCTTTTATTAGTGCAAACCCGGATGTGCCATTTGTAAAATCAATAGTTGGCGACCAGATCATCCATATCATCATCACAAAAACAGGTGGAGATATTGAATTTGCAGCAGTTACAGATTCAGATGCGTATATCACTGAGATAACAAGTGGAGAACCAGAAAATCCAACACTTCTGGTTACGTCAAACGAGGAAACGGTAGAAACGATTTTTGGCTCTGATGACCCCGCATCTGAAACTATGAATGCTCTCAATAATGGGGATATCACTTACAAGGGTGTTGGAATTAAAAATACAATTGTGGCCGGAGTTGTAAAAGTAGGGCAGTTTTTAGCCAATCTTCTCGGATTGATTTAATAAATGGAATGCTAAAGTATTCCGTCTCTTTTTTTGTTTACGAATTGTTTATTGGCGAATAGTGTC
>DQIO01000167.1 GCA_020793555.1 Methanosarcinaceae archaeon
CGATTAATGGGAAAACGTAAAGAGTAATGGTCTCATCTTCCGGCGGCTTTTCGAGATCCTCGAAGATAATGTTTGCACGCTGTCCGATCTCTATTGGGAAGTATGTACCTTCAACCTCGTCCATCAATTTTTGTGCATAACTGTTGCTTCTGTCATCATATTGTGATGGTGCACTTGACTTTATATGTACATAATACAAATTCACACCGTCATTGTGAAGTTGCGATGCAATCTCCAGACCCGCATCATAGGATGTTTCAATTCCGCCATCTGATATGATAATTACATCCAGTTCCCCGACTTCATTTTCCAGCCACTGCTGTGCTATAATAAGCCCCTGGTCCAGTGATGTAGTACTACTGTCACCAGGTGTTAATTTTGATATATCCTGTTCAAGCTTAAAAACATTAGAATCCGAACTGAGTGGTACAAAACCACCTGATACATCTAGGCCAGTGCTACCAAATGCGATCACACCTGCAAATGCATCTCTCAAATTTTCATTTTGAAGCGTGAATATAGCGTTGCTTAAAATATCACCCTGCGTTCCGTGTGCGGATGTACTTGGTGACACATCAAGTACCAGCACCACACTCCTGCCGCCCCGCCAGTCAGTCGGTTTCGACATCACAGGCAGCAGTTCTTCAAATGACGAATCAAGATAATCACCGTAATTATACGCACGCTCGCCGCCGGCAACAACAAGACCATTTCCATCTGTCACGTATTTCTTAAGCGTCTTGACATCGTTCTCAGACAGGATATTAATGTGCTTATTGTCAAGCACAACAACTTTTTTGTCATCAATATTGGAAAATCCGCCATTTGTTGAAACATCATACAGGTCAAATAATATCTTAGCAAGTGGTGATTCTGTATTATCGGCTATCAACTGTATCTTTGGTTTTGGAACTGCATATATGGATTTGTAGAACTTGTTGTTTATGTGATCCCTGTCCGTGCCGGAAGGCGTCAGGGTCACACTGATCGTATGTGCTCCAAGTGATTTGAATGTATAAGGAACAGGCAGAGTTTTTGTGCGGGTTGTTTGAGTATAGGAACGGGTCCGTGCCAGTTCATCATCAACGTACACCTTGATATTATAGGAAATTTCATCATCTTCCGCCTGTGAAACAATCACGTCGAACTGATTCTCATTTCCAATGACAACCGTCTTGTCCCCCTTAATTTCAACGCTCATGTCATTCATTGCGAGTTCAGGTTTAACCGAATACACAGTCGTCCCCGTTTCCTTCGCGAACTTGAACGCATCTTCCAGCGTCTTACCGTAATTATTGTTGCCGTCAGTTACAAGCACGATCTGGTTGTCACCCCTTGAATACTGTACTATCGCGTCCCCTATCGAAGTCTTATCTCCACTAACTGTGACAAGTGTTGTCGGTGTCTGTGCAGTGAGTGCTTCATATATTCGGGATGCAGTACCTTCTTCAAACAACTGCATGCTGGCAGTTTCATCAGAGATAATGACAAGATTTGGGGTCTCATCCATTGTTGTCTTGCTGACAAGAGTATAGGGTGATGCCAGTGCGATAATAAGCAGCAATGCGATAACGAACCTTGATTCAACAAGTCCTGTCTTTGCACCTTTTTTGATCAGGTAAATACAGATAGCCAGCACCGGAAGGATTAGCCACAGCATTTGTGGGTTTTCGAGTGGAAGCGTCATAGTTCACCCCGTTTTCGTATAATGAGTATCTCAAGCAGCATCAGAAGGAATGCGCCTGCTATCAGGTAGATGTCAAGGTCCTTTTTAGCAGTGTAGGTCGTAGCCCTTACAACACTTGGCTTAGTCTTTGAAAGAGAGCGCTCGATAACATCTGACGCATCCACGGTCGTATCCGATTCCCTGTCGTTGTATAGGTTGACCGCAATCCTCTTGCCTGCCACCTCGTAGATGCCTATCTCGTCATACAGCACGCGGTTCCCCGACATTGCGCCGCTTGGTGCTGTATAATCCTGGGCTTTTGAAAGTGCTGTGATCGCGCCGGTCTTAACATTGTAGTCAGAAATGTCTCCTGCTCCACCAAGCCAGCCAATAAGTTTTGCCCAGAATACAGGATATTCGGGCAGGTTGTGGAAATTACCCCATGCGTCTTCTCCGAGTGCATCGTTAAGTCCAAAATATACAACCGTGCCGTCACCAATTGGCTTGTAGGCGAGTATGGGTATATTATTCTCTGTAGCCACAAGTGATGTGGAATCACTTCTGGGAGTTACGTTAAGGTACTTGTACACCGCAACCTCATCGAATTTCATGTCTTCAGTAAGCCGTGTAGCCTGTACAACTTCAAGGGATACGCCGTCAGTTTCATCTGTGACTTCCAGTGGTTTTACAGGCAGCAGTTTGAACAGGTCAAAATCTGCCACATCAGGTGCGAGCGCATCGCTTGCAATGAACACAACCTTTCCGCCCTTCTTGTTTATGTAACCATCAAGTATTGCAATCTCATCTTTTGTCAGGGCAGTGTCCTTGTTTGCGATAATAATCACATCATATTTGTTTACATCAGAAGTGACACTATTTGCAGTTGTGGTTTCAGTATTCGGGATGAGTGAAAGCGCGGTTTTTGAAGGCAGTTTTGTATAATCGGAAATCAGTAAAATACGCTGTTCTGTGGTTTTAGGGATCGAAATGTAAGCTATATTGTCAACCATCAGACTGTCCGCATTTGCCAGATTCACTTTAGTAATTCCGGTACCGAGATTTGTAAGCATGAACTGTTTTGTTGAACGTGCCGAAATGTCCAATGTCATTGTTTTGGAAACGTCATCATTCCCATTTGCACTTATTTCGATCTTCGCATTTTCAGACGTACTCTTGTAATTCTTGATAATGCAGTTATAGGTATATCCCGAATCACCGGCTTCGAGCCATCCGTTGATAATTCCCACATTATCTGCGCTCTTTCCGACTTTGACAAATGTCAATTTTAGACCATAGGATTCTGCAAGGTTTTTTGCAGTCACAGGGTCATCGCCATCCCAATTCGTGAAATCGGAAATAACAATGATCCTGCCGCCTTCATCAGACAGGAGGCGCATTCCGCTTGATATTGCCATTGAAAGATCGACAACCGTAGCCTTTGGTTGCAGTTTTTCAAGCACGTCATTTGTACCTGATGCGCCTGAATCCTGAAGTATGACAACAGGCACATTCTCTGCAAGAATGATACTGTTTTTTTGACTGACATAATCCTGTGCAATCGAGACCGCATCCGCAAAGCGTTCATCTGTTTGCATGCTTGCCGACGAATCTATAATGAGCACAGTATGTTCGCCGCTAAGCGGTTCTTCAGTTGTGAAGAACGGACCTGCTGCTGCAATTGAGAGAAATATCAAGACAAACAATTGCGTCAGGAACAATGGGTCTTTTATGAGTCTGGTAATGGATGAATAGAATCGTTTTTTCTCTTCCTGAACCTTCATCAGGAACATCAGGGAAGGGATATGTATCTCAAGTGGTTTTGGATGCAGGAGATACAGTATTATTAAAGGTATAATACTTACAAGCGCTGCCAATGCGAGAATTGTTGTGAACGGCATCACAATCGCCTCCTGCTGAGTGTGTGGAAGAAAGCATCAAAGACAGGTACGTCTGTCGTAAAAGTGTAGAACTCGGCACCAACGCGTGCACAGATATTCTGGACACTGCTGATGTGGTTTTCAAGATGTTTTTGGTATTCCGATTTGAAGTTCTTGCTGATGTATGTTTTTAATTCGACATCGGTTTCCATATCCAATAGTTTGGAATGCCCATGCACTTTCAGGTCACTCTCGGCAGGGTCAAGCACCTGAACAAGTATCAGGTCATGGTCTGCAAGCCTTCGCACTGCTGCGTTGATGGATTCAAGATCGTCCATGAAATCCGAAATGATAACAACAAGCGAGCGTGAACGGATCATGCGTCCATAATTTATAATGGATTCATTGGTTGCAGTTTTCCCGTCAAGTTCTATATCTTCCAGACGCTCAAGGGTGCGTAAAAGATGTTGTCTGCCACGCTGGGGTTTTGTGATGTCAACATTTTCAGCAAATGTTGATATTGCGAATTTGTCATTGTCTTTTGTCACAAGATATGCAAAACCAGCGGCAAGCATAGCAGCGTATTCGAACTTTGACACCTTGCCAGAGGAATAATCCATACTCTTGCTGGAATCAAGCAGGATATGGGTTGTAAGGGATTTGTCTTCCTCGAACTGGCGCACATACAATTTTTCAGAACGTGCATAGACGTTCCAGTCGATCGATTTTAATTCATCCCCGGGATTGTACTCCCTGTATCCGATAGTATCGATACCACGTCCGCTATGGGTGGAGCGTCGGCTGCCGGCATAGGCAGTGGATACCCGTTTTCTTACCATGAAAGTAAAGCGGTCAAGCTGCCTGAAAAAATCAATATCAATTTTATGCTTTTTGCCGTTCATTGCAGATGAGTAGATTAACTTAGGTTTGATCACTTGATCTGCAAAAGCATCTCTTTGATGACCTGATCTTTCGAGATACCCTGCCTCTCGGACTCAAATGTGAGAATTATCCGATGTCGCAGTATTGGATATGCCATAGCATCGATATCCTCGTTGCTCACATAATCCCTGCCATGAATAAGAGCGCGTGCTTTTGCAGCAAGTATTAATCCGATCGATGCTCGCGGGGATGCACCGTATTCTATGTGCTTACCCCATGCACGTGTGGTCATAACAATCTTTATCGCACGCGCTTTAATGTCATCGGCGATAGGCGTGTCACGGACAAAACTCTGGAGATCCAACAATGTTTTTTTATCAATGACCTTGTTTACCTGTATTATTACAGACTGAGTGTAGCGGTTTACAATTTCAGTCTCATCTTCAAGTGTTGGGTAATCCACAAGTATCTTGAACAGGAACCTGTCAAGTTGTGCTTCAGGTAAAGGGAATGTGCCTTCCATTTCAATCGGGTTTTGTGTTGCAAGTATAAAGAACGGCTTGTCCAGTACGAACGTTTCATTTCCTGCTGTGACCTGTTTCTCCTGCATGGCTTCAAGCAGTGCGGATTGTGTCTTTGGGGATGCACGATTGATCTCGTCCGCAAGCACGATGTTTGCAAAGATAGGTCCGGTTTCGAACTTGAACTCTTTTCTTCCGTCTCTTTCCTCAATTATGTGCGTGCCTGTAATATCAGCAGGCATAAGGTCAGGTGTACACTGTATCCTGCTGAATTGCAGATCCATTGTCTTTGCGATCGTTGATATGGTGAGGGTTTTTCCAAGTCCGGGATTACTTTCGACAAGTGCATGCCCGTTAGCGAGTATTGCAATAATGATCTGCTCAACGGTTTCATGCTGACCTACAATGACTTTGCCGATCTCGCTAAAAAGTGCAGTAAACGCCTCCCCTGTATTGCGATATGTTTGTGATGTTCCGCCTGTAGAATTCATCT
>DQIO01000166.1 GCA_020793555.1 Methanosarcinaceae archaeon
AGGAACATGAGTTTCGCTTTTGCCAGAACATCCTTTGGTATAATGTCAAAGTCAGGCAAAAAATCATTCTCCACAAGAAGTGGCATGATATGGGGGATTCCACCTGCGAATCGTGTTCCGATCTCATAAACCGGATAGCCCGGGTCAGGGATCAGTGCAACATCTCCCGGATTGATGAACGCAAGCGGGATGTGTGCAATACCTTCTTTTAAACCGATCATGGTCAGTGTTTCGGATGCAGCATCAATGTCAATGCCTTTGGTCTCTTTACACCAGTTTGCTGCTGCCTCACGGAATGAGAGCATGCCTGTGTATGATGGATATCTGTGTGTTTTTGGATCACGCACGGCATCACACATCGATTCCACGATATGTGCAGGAGTCGGCTGGTCAGGATCGCCTACACCAAGGTCGATCACGTCAACACCTTTTGCCACCATTTTTGCTTTTGCTTCGTCTATGGTTGCGAATAAGTAAGGGGGTAATGAGTTAATTCTATCTGCGTACATTTTGTCACCTGAATTTAAATTGATTTATGGATTTAGTTTAGTTTAAATTATAATTATATGAGTGTAAGAATTGACCTAACTATTGCCACACACCTATTTAAGAAATATGGATAAAGGTTGGTGCGTTAGTAATACCTAATGACAATATGTACATTCATTTGCATATTTTGCTTTCTAAAATATTTTTAACGCGAGCAAAGCTTGGAAGACGCTCCAGTTCATCAGGAGATAACTTTTCAAGCACATCAAATGATCTTTTTCCTTTTCTATAGGAATTTGAACAATCACGGGTTGCATGGGATAAGTCATTCTGAATCTCATGACGGGATCTTGATTCTAAGTCAGTCAATGGTGGTAATGCATTTGTTTGAAGTTTGCTCCCATAGTGCTCAGCTAACGCATCTCTATCCGCAACTATCCAAGTTTCCATGCAGGTCGTCATAAAAAGCACTTGGTCATTTTCTGACCCAAGTGGTTTATCCCATTTATCGCGTTCTTTTAAATGCTCCCAAGTTGCTTCCAAATCGGTCAATGGATCTTCACTGTCTATTAACATAGATACATAGTCAGAGTTGCTCTTGTTTGCATGAGCAATCTTAAAATCATCGAATGCTGAATCTCTTCCCCCACAAGCAACGAGTTTTGGCATTTGACCTTTAAATCCACAATTTTCCAGCAGTTTGCGGAATCCTTTACGACAAAGTGTATGAAGTTGACTGGAATCGCCCCCTCCTTCAATATAGATAGTGGTTTTATTCACCATCGTGTGCCTCCAAGATGACCTTGGATCCACAACTGTCCAAGCCGATATTTATCTAGCCAGACATTGAGGTCATTTTGGTCCAATCTTTGAATTTCTGTGCATCCATTGTGCTTTTCACAAACCAATACAACTTCCGGTCTTTCAGTCATAGCATCTATAAGGATATCCGAATGTGTTGTAACGATTAGCTGTGTGCGTTTAGAAGCAGCTATCAAATAATCCGCCAGTTTTGGAAGAATATCCGGGTGTAATCCGAGTTCCGGCTCCTCGATACAAATGAGGGCTGGGGGCTCCGGGTCACATAAAATAGCAAGCAAACAAAGATAGCGTAAAGTGCCATCTGACAAACGTGTAGCTGGAATCGTAAACTCGTCCTCTGTTAAGAATACCTGAACAGAGCCCCCCTCTATACTTACGTCAAAGTCGGTCAGGTTTTCGTAGAGTTCACAAAGCCCCTCCAATATCTCCTTTTTAGCCTTTGGCTCATGCCGACGAATTCTGTTTAGAAATAACCCCAAATTGGAAAAATCCTCTTCCAGTCTGTCATTTCGCATGTCGGCTTTCTGTGGCTCTCTGAATACTGTATTCCTACCAAAAGCCCATTCGCGATAAATACGGATACCTCCATAAGCATCTGCCAGATATGAAATTTCTGGATAATGTTCTGGGTCGCGACGTTGAGACAATATAGAAAGGGTCGGATTAATTGTCTCTCTCGCTAATTGGCGTCCTTCTTCGTCATTTGTATTAACGATAGGATGGCCGTCTTGGAAACGGTAGTAAAAATATGTATCTTGTTTACCATAAGGATGTTCATTCTCAACTCTTTCATCTTGTAGCTGGAATCTCCCATTCTCTGAATAAAAAGATAGTGAATGAACAAGTGGTTGACTTCCTTTTGGATTACTAAAAACTACATCGATGGTTGCAGCATTATCTCGTTTTCCTTTCCAAATCCACTCTGAAGCACCACCACCTTTCCGAACCACTGCGCCTATATCCATAGGTGTTGCCCGCATTAATGCCACTGCCTCAATCAAATTTGATTTTCCAACACCGTTGATACCGATGAGGATATTCAGACTTTTAAGATCTATAAGTGTAGTTTCAGGGCCAAATGACAAAAAATTTGTTAACTTAATCTGTTGCAGCAACTTTTTACTATCATCGGGAGATTTTTGCATCATTGTTCATTCCTTCAAAGAGTTTAATATAAATTGCAATAATTTTCGGTTTTTTTTAATAAACATCTGATTTATTCAATATTTGATTTTTTTTCTGCAAAGCATCTAATGTGCAATATAAGATATTATTTTACTGGTTTAAACTATATTTATTTTTGCAAAGCGATTCCAAATATTCTATATGCTTATGGTAGATAGTCACAAATGGATTCAACGATATGTGCAGGAGTCAGCTGGTCAGGGTCACCTACGCCAAAATCGATCACGTTAACACCTTTTGCCACCATTTTTGCTTTTGCTTCGTCTATGGTTGCGAATAAGTAAGGGGGTAATGAGTTAATTCTATCTGCGTACATTTTGTCACCTGAATTTAAATTGATTTATGGATTTAGTTTAGTTTAAATTATAATTATATGAGTGTAAGAATTGACCTAACTATTGCCACACACCTATTTAAGAAATATGGAGGAATGGGGGTTTGTGTGGGGAATTGTTGCTGTTTGAAAAGAGATGATTTTGTGTAGGGGGTTGGGATGTTATGGGACTTTTAAGGCAAATCTGTTAAGTTATGCAATTACAATTCATCAACGACTCCGTTTTAGAAATCTTAACTGCGTTAATATAGTTCGATCAATACTCTTTTGCATACACGCATTAAGTGTATGTAAAGGCTTTAAAATTTGAACACTAAGTGTATTCAATAAGTAATGGGGAGATAGAATTATCAAACTGTAATTATGAACACATTTTTATACCATATAATCCATAAGAATTTGATACTTAAAAGTTACTAGAAAACAATCCTTATTCGGAGAATGTTGGATATGATTGAAGCATCTCAAGAGACACATACTAAAATTAGATTTACTTATAATAAATCCGAAGCATATCAGACACATTATGCTAACGGCGCTTATGGAGCAGTAAGTCCCCATGGTGATTTTGAATTCAATTTCTATTATGAACACAAAGATATACCTAAAGAAGAAGTGATGACGCTTGAAAATGGTATTCTTGAATCTGAAGAACAAACTTCTACAGACGTTATAATAAATAGAGATCTTAAAGTAGGTATAATTATGACGACTGAACAGGCTGAATCTTTAAGTAAATGGCTTATCGAAACACTTGATGATTTTAGGGATAATCTAGAAAATGACGGTTGAAATGATTTATCCAAAAACACTGCCTACACAACATATCACCTCCACAAATGTCCCCTTTTGTTTACCAATAGAGAGTTCTACTTTTGATGAAAAATTGATATATGTCAAAGGTATTGCTTCATCTGTATTAGGACATTCAGGAACACCCCAAGAAAAAGCTGCCCTTTGGTATAATTCTCTTTATTCGGGGCATCATGGACTTCATCATCAAGTAGGAATTCCAGTAGATTTTGGTCGAAAATCATTGTATTCATACTATGGAGTGTCCCATATAGTACCTGAAGTTGCAACAGTTTCTAAATTTCATGGACTTACAGCCAGTGCTACTACCCTAAAACCCATTAAATCAGATGAATCCGAAGAGATCGTAATAGTTCCTCTAAGAGATTTGCCGCACGAAGATGCCAAAAATGAAATCTCCAACTATGTTCAGCTAGCAGGAGGTAGAAAAGTTTACATATCTGAGCTTGCCGAAAAGCTAAGGCTAGATATTGAACTGATTATAGACATTATGGAGGAACTTGAGGATGAAACACGAGAATGATTTGATTTAATATGGCTAAGTATGATTTTATTTATGGTTCGAAAGTATTAATTCAATGTCAAGCACAAATAAATGTACATTCTTGGAATGAAAGTGCTCAACCAGACTTTGCGAAATATTTGGTTTTAATCAAAAAAGATGCGCATTTTTTTACTCACTGGTGCAAACCAAGAAACGTTGTTAATTGTATGGTAATGGAACCACCTGATGAATATTTAGACGAGAACGTTTTAAGTCGAGTCGGTACAAAAATCGATGATAGGTTAACAGAGCAAAAACGTGTGTTCACATGGTCTAAAGTTACAGCAGCCCCCCGTCATGTAAGCACTCCTGGTAGTGGACACGGAAAAATACAAATGATTCTTAATAAATCAACTTTTTGCGCCAGAGATATGGGAATTGCCTTTGATCCAGAAAGCGATTCGTATTCTGTTTCTATATGATATTTCCAATTATACAACCTTGCCCCTATCTTTGTTTCATTGCTAACCAAGGCAACGAATAAACTTTTAGAATCATTTCCATAAATTATAACTTAAAGTAGATGCAACTGCATACACAATCGAAATTCTCAATATATCAGAATCCATTAACGGTTATAACAAATGAACAAAAACGACATAAAATCCACAATCCTAAAAAAAATCAAACCGACAGCAGATGAGCGAGCACTCCTATCAACTGTTGCGAACGAACTAATAGAAAAAGTCAATTCCACAGCAGCCGGACAAAATATACCAGACGTATCTGCCCGGTTGGTAGGTTCAGCTGCAAGAGGCACATGGATATCCGGCACACATGACCTTGATATGTTCATCACTTTTCCCGAAGAAACGAGCAGGGAAGAACTTGAAGAGTTTGGACTTTCAATCGCAAGGGAAATCGCAAAGGATGCTGAAAAATCGGAAGAACGTTATGCTGAACATCCATATATCAATATGAGATACAGGGATTTCGATGTTGATCTTGTGCCTTGTTTCAGGGTATCTTCACCAAGCAGCATAAAATCGGCAGTTGACAGAACACCATTCCACAACGAGTTCATAAAGCAGAATATCAGCGGACTTGAAGACGATGTACTTCTTCTCAAACAACTAATGCGAGGTGGAGGAGTGTATGGTTCAGAGTTACGAACACAGGGGTTTTCAGGCTACCTTACAGAACTTCTGGTCATCCGGTTTGGCTCTTTTGAAAATGTACTGGGTAGTGCATGTGACTGGAAACCCAATCTTGTTATCGACATAAAAGAACACGGTTTGTTGAAGCACAC
>DQIO01000318.1:0-6807 GCA_020793555.1 Methanosarcinaceae archaeon
CGTATTGGCTGCCATAAACAAAGCACTTCTAAGTTGAGGTGATCCCCTCTTGGAAATGTGCCCTGACTTATTCTCAAACTTTCCAGACTGGTTAGTAATTGGATCAAGACCCGCAAATGCAACTAATTTTTTAGCACTGCTAAATCTATACACACCACCAATTTCACCGAGTATAGTTGCCCCTGTGATAGTGGCGATACCTGGAATTGTTGTAATCTTTGAATCAATCATCTTCATTGTTTGCACCATTATCTCTTCAATTGCCATAATCTGTTTATCGTACAGTTCAATTTCTGAAATAAGTGTTTTTATTTCAATGCTGACAATCGAATCAATTTCAGGTACGGTCAACGTGTTGCTTGCGTGTTTATATATTTCTTCAGCTCGTGTCATACTGATTTGTGATCGAGAAAATTGCTTGATAATTTCATATACCTCTTCAAACGGTTTTGAAGATACATTTGATGGAACGGAATATTCCTTTAAAAGAGCAATTGATGTTTTCCCATAAACTGATCCTATAACTGACTTGTATCCGGGCCAAACTGTATCGAGATTACGAACAAGCTGAATTTTACACTTGGTCCGCTTCTCAACATTTCTCTGACGCACTCTGCATAATTCCCTTAATTGATATAGTCTCAAATTATCAATTGCAGTTGATACGGGCGGTTCTTGATGGCGCAGCATATCGGCAATGATATCTGCATCTATCAAATCTGTCTTGGTCTTACGAATCTTTGTCTTCCGATAACCATTTGTTTGTATGGGGTTGTACAGTTTTACAAGATGTCCATCACGCTTCAGAGCAGAATAGAGTGGGAAAGAATAGATTCCAGTTGCCTCCATGCCAAAAAATGCATCAGTTTCATCTCCAATATCGGATTTAAATTTGTTCACAGTTTTGTAGAGTTTGTTAAGATTACTTTTATTGTTTCGAATCTGAAAGCGTTTGAGTACGTTCCCGTCGTTGTTTTTTATGCAAATATCATGTTTGTCTTTCGATACGTCAATTCCGATGTATAAGTGGATATTATTATTCATATTCGACCTCTTGATTATCAATTTCAAATTTGAAGGTCGAGAAGGAAACATCCCCCTTGTTCTATCCTTTCACACAAGTTCGCTATTTATCTGTGGTACATATTAGTATTTATATGTCCAAAACGTACTAATTCGTGTATTAAAAGGATGAGAGGGTAACAGGTTAATCCACGGGAACGCATCCCAAACGCAATGTTTGTTATCCCTCTCGGCCTACTTTAAAAGTAGGTTACAAGATACATTTTATTGTTGCTCTTGCAATAAGGGTATATACGAACGCTGATTCAACCTTATTTCGTCCTTTTGATAATAATCAATTTAATTGCAACCTAAAATCTGCGTCTTATAAAATACTTTTTCAGACGCAAATCAACACTGATTTTTAACACCTACATAAATTATATAATAATACACCCAAACAAATTATATATTTGTTTCCTTTATGCGACGTTTTACTTCAACAGACTTCCCGAAATTCAAAAGAAGTCCAATATCAATACCTGTTGCAGTAAGATAATTCACAAGCTGGACTTCATGGATTTCAGACAACGAATTAATTGCTTTAACCTCTACTATGATCTTATCTTCAACCACAATATCAGCAATATAATTTCCAACAACTTCGCCACGATAATGCACAGTAATAGGTTTCTCAGCTTCTGCACTTAACCCTTGCAACATAAGCTCAATAATAAGCGCATTCTGATACACCTTCTCCAAAAACCCGGAACCAAGGGTATTGTGCACATCATAAGCTGCCCCAATAATCTTCTCACTTATTTCACTATGCTTATAATCAACCATATATTCTCAATTTTTTAATCAACATAAATCAATATATTCAAATTGCTTTAAATACCGATGCAACCTAAAATCAGCGTAAATCTGCGTCTATGATTTTTAAATTCATGTGGCAAAAGTTAGGATAAAACGATATCCTTTCCTTCCCTAAATACATTTTCTATGAAATTATTCCCCTCTTGCAACATCGTTTGAATTTCATCTGTAGTATATCCGATCGGTTCAATTTGCTTCGTCTTCAAAAAGTAAAGTTCGGCTTGTCTCTTAAACCAATCATCTGGAAACTCATCCGAGATCAATAAAATATCGATATCACTATGAGGATAAAAATCGCCCCTGCTCATTGAACCAAATAACAAAACCCTCTTTAATTTAAATTTCTGATTTACCCTCTTGCAATATACAATTACCCGCTCTATTATTGAATCTGCTTCTTCACCCATTCAAGTATCCTCCCCGCATTTTCCAGACATTCCGCACTTCGTTGACTATCGTAGTATTTGTATGGGGCCTGAGTGCCGCTAATTGCATCAGGATAACGAGTTTCAATATAATGCGGATCAAGCTCACTCGCACAATGCCTCAAATCAATAAAAACCTCATTTTCAATTGACAAGATCTCATTCAATTCATCAAGCAGATCAACAGTACTATGTGTCCAGGGGTAATCGGCACCATTTAAAAGAAATAACGATTTAATGGATTTTTCTGCCACCTGTTGGCAGCAATTACATACCCAATTAAATCTCCCAAGCGTGTGAAGTTCATTACAAGTATCAAAATCATAAATTGCTTCATCAAGCCACGCATCAGTTCTTTTTCTGCGTTTATCAATTATCATAAAATAGACCTCAATCTAAGCATCTCAAACACATTCATCAAACATTTTCACATCTTCTTCTTTCAAATATTCACACAATCGATTGTATTATTCATAAAAAATTGACATAATCGAATACAGAGATTTACTAAAATCTATTGCATCACATGCTATTTAATTATATTCAATATGCCTTCAGCCACTTTTCCATCCCCATAAGGATTCACCCAATCCCCTCGAACCCCGATCATCTTCCGCACACCCTCTATAATCCTCAAACTATCACACCCAACCAACACATTCGCCCCCACATCCACAGTCTCAGGCCGCTCAGTATTATCCCGCAATGTCAAACATCCCACACCCAGGATACATGCCTCCTCCTGCAAACCCCCGCTATCGGACAAAACCAACTTCGCACCTCCCTCAAGCTGCAAAAACTCAAGATATCCCATAGGCTCCACCATCAGCGTCCCCAAAGGAACATCAAGCCCAAACTCAGAGATCATCTTAACAGTCCTCGGATGTGCCGGAAACACTACAGGCATCCCGAACTCCTCATACACAAGCCTGAAACCCTCAAGGATACCGCCAAGCCTCACAGGATCATCCACATTCTCCGCACGGTGAGCAGTGGCAAGGAAATACCCGCCATCGGAAAGATCAAGCCTACCTAAAACATCCACCTTCTCCTTTGCGATCTCACGATTTTGGTACACCGCATCTACGATCGTATTTCCTGTGACAAAAATACGTTCATCAGGAATACCCTCATCCAGAAGATACCGGCGTGAAGTCTCAGTAGGCACAAAAAGATAATCAGAAATATGGTCAGCAATCACCCGATTTGTCTCTTCAGGCATGGTGCGGTCGAAACTGCGAAGCCCTGCCTCCACATGTCCTACTTTAATGTGCAGTTTCGATGCAGCCAGCGCACCCGCAAGCACAGTATTGGTATCGCCTTGAACAAGCACCACATCTGGCGTATCGTCAAGCAAGATCTTCTCGATGCCGGAAAGCATGGTTGCAGTCTGCCGACCGTGGGTTCCTGAGCCAACATCAAGATTGTACCGCGCCGCCGGCAGTTCAAGTTCTTTAAAAAACACACGGTCCATCTCGAAAGAATAATGCTGGCCTGTGTGGAGGATGTAATAATCCAGCCCACGCCGCACACACTCGCGGATGATGGGGCTCATTTTGATTATTTCGGGGCGGGTGCCGAGGATTATTGCGATTTTCATTTTTTTGGGTCCGGGGTTATATTTATTAAAAGAATCTGGGTGATAATTTACATGAGATTATATAAATTTTTGGATAGAAGTTGATGGATTTGAAATCGAAAACAACATCACCGTGCAAAGCGTGGCGCGACCCATATTCACAAATGTACAGAATGTTAATCTCACGAATCTAAAATGATACTTCAAAGAGACACGATCAACACCCGTGCCGTATCCCTCACACTATCCGCAGATGTATATGATGGCTCCCACCCAAGTTTCCTCATTTCATCGATTGCGAGCAGCATTCGTGGCACATCACCCTTCCAACCTCGCTTCCCACCAGTATAACTAAACTCAATATCCTTTAATCCCATTTCCTCAACAACAATCCGCCCAATTCCGGTCGCATCAATGGTATCTTCAGACCCCACATTAAAGATGTTCACAGTTTCATCACTATGTTCAACAGCAAACAAAATCCCATCAACACAATCATCAACATGCAGGTAAGACTTTGATTGTCGCCCATCTCCCAGTATCTCAAGGTGATCCGGATCATCTCTAAGTTTTTCAATAAAATCAACGATAATACCATGCGTACCCCGATCGCCAACGATATTCGCGAACCTGAATATCCATGAATGCATATCGAACGTGTGGGAATATGAAGTAATGAGTGCCTCGCATGCGAGTTTCGAAGCCCCGTATAGTGATATTGGAACAAGTGGCCCATACTCCTCAGGTGTAGGAATCGTCGTCGCTTCACCATACACCGTTGAAGTAGACGTAAATGCAACATTAGGAACAGCGTTCTTGCGCATCGCTTCAAGCAGATTGTAGGTAGCAGTAATATTCTGCTCAAAATGAACCTTTGTGTCTACCGCACCCAACCGAACATCAGGATTTGCAGCCGCATGGTACACAAGATCAACACCATTGCATGCTGCATCTATCTCACCGGTATTCAACAGGTCGCCTTTGATCAGCGAAAAATTCACATTATCAAGATGATGTTCAATGAACTCCATTTGTCCAGAACTGAAGTTATCAAACACAATAACCTTACATCCTGTATCCATCAACCTATCAACGATATGACTTCCAATAAAGCCTGCTCCGCCGGTTACCAATATTGTATTGATAGATCTTTCATTTACTCTATTATTATTCATGATGATGTCCTCAAATTTGTTGAATATTTCAGTGGTTGGTAATCACACGGTTCAAGGATGCAACGATCCAAACCCCACAGCTCATATTCGTGGATGATACCCCTTCTTGATAATCTCGGGGCGTGTGCCGAGAATGATTGCAATCTTCATATAATTACGTTTTTCTCATAATATATCATGCCCATTTTTATCCCCTCACCCAATCCCCTTGTACACAAACCCCGCACCAATGAATCCATCAGCACCCACAACATTCCTTCCATCCACGATCACAGGACACTCCACACCCATCAATCCCTTCAACACCTCAGCATCAACCTCGAAATACTCATCATGCCCGGTCAACACAGCCATAACATCAGCCCCCTTCATAACATCATCCAGCTCATGGATGATCGAAACACCAGGATACTCCACCAAATGCGGATCATGCACCACAATCTCACACCCGGCCTCGATCAACAGATCCCTATAAAGCTCAGACGGCGGGTTCCTCGCAATTATGCGAATTATTGAGAAATGCCCAGCCCAATATGGCAACCTTTGAGCCATCTGGCTTCTTACCAGCCCTTGCAAGAGCCTCCAAGGTCAGGTTATACATGTGTACGGGCATGAAATCATTCACCTTGCAAGCTAAATTCTTATTTATCCATATGAATCAGATCCAATACAAATTGCTTGACTTCACAAGCAACCCGATATGCATTTTTTGCCTCCTCAATCGTTGGTTCGTACCACTCATCCGGATAGCGAATCTCAACTGCATAATCAGTCAGGAGGTCAGCATATAATAATTTATCCTTAAACACACCATCCACAGTAGAACATAAATTTATCAAAGACATAATACTATGCGTTTTTCGAAACTCGACCTGATGTTTTACAAGATATGCCTTAAGATATTTCTCAGCCGCCTGTTGACAATGAAAACATACTATTTCCGCAAGAACAGGATACACCTTAAGCCCCTGCTCTGCTGCCATCAAATCCCTATCAGCAATATTTACCCATTTTATGATTAAGTCATCTATAATCTCATTTTTGTTCATAGACAACTTTCCCATATTTATTTGCAGGATAAATCACTGTGCCGATAACATCTTTTAACATATCGAATTCTTGACTGCTTTTGACAATAACATCTATTGGAATTGAAAAATCCTTAAGAATATTTCTAACACGGCGATTTTTTTGTATTCCAGAAGCTTCACCATCTTTTATAATTAATAGATCTAAATCGCTATCCTTCGTTGGATGCCCGTATGCATATGACCCAAACAGAATTATCTTCATGGGCTCATAACCTTCAACTATGACCTGAACAACAGATTCAATCTGTTCCTGAGCAATCATTTAACACAAGACTCCCAATCATAAAATATTCACGATGATTTTCACTCAAATAGTATATGCCATTCCTTTGATTAAATATGTTTTTACTGGCAACCATTTCTCATTTTACAATATGCCCATTCTTATTCCCTCTCCCAATCCTCTTATACACAAACCCCGCCCCAATGAACCCATCAGCATCCACAACATTCCGCCCATCCACGATCACAGGACACTCCACTCCCATCAACCCCTTCAACCTCTCAGCATCAACCCTGAAATACTCATCATGCCCGGTCAACACAGCCACAACATCAGCCCCCTTCACAACATCATCCAGCTCATGGATAATCGAAACACCAGGATACTCCAACACATGCGGATCATGCACCATAACCTCACACCCGGCCTCGAT
>DQIO01000318.1:6907-20478 GCA_020793555.1 Methanosarcinaceae archaeon
CAGGATACTCCAACACATGCGGATCATGCACCATAACCTCACACCCGGCCTCGATCAACAAATCTCTATAAGGCTCAGACGGCGGATTCATGGCATCATCCGAATTGCTTATGAGGGCCCGGTCCGGTATAGCTGCACTAATAATATCATTCCTCTGCATATTGTAAAACTCGATTATACAGTTTATCGTCAATCCAGAATCCTGCCTCGTTGCGAAGTTTATCTAATTCATCCTGAAGTGACATAATCCTGCCTTCAGACTTCGCACGCATCAAAATACCAATGATTCCGGTTATCCGCAATCCATACAGGTTCGCCACCTTTCTTGCTTCGGATTCATCCAGAAAAACCACATCAGGTTGCTGCTCAATAGCCAGTGCAATAGTTTAAGCCTCCCCTGCATGTAAATCCCGCTTAAGCAATCGAACCACAGATTCATTCGCAGGTGTCATAACCTTCACCCAACCCGAACTGCAGGCTTCCCTTACCTCAAGAGCACCGGATCTGCCATGTCCCTCCTCAACAACCTCTTTCCATACACTAGGCGTAATGATAATCTTATCATAAAATCCTTTCAATAACTCCAGGTGACCGATCCCTGCAGAATGGATCAAAGTGGATGAATCACTGATGGCTTCGGACATAATCAATATCTTCATCCAAATTTTGTTCAGTATAGTGACGGGAAATTCCATATCGTCCCAAAAGTTCATCGAACTCCCATCGGGTCATCTCGGCAAGAGCACAGGCTTTGCCGGATGAAAGTACACCACGCTGATACAACTCCAATGAAAGTTCTTTGTGCAGTTCCCAATCCAAATCCCCCGGGGGTAAATGAATCGCATCTACAATATCACCGGGTATTTTCAATGCAAGTGTACTCATTTTTCTTCCTCTGTTCTCTTATCGTAAATTATTCTTCATCTATTCATAATTATAGTTATCCCTAAAAGTAATAAACACGTAGATGTATTTAACCATTTATCAAATGCCCATTTTTATCCCCTCACCCAATCCCCTTGTACACAAACCCCGCACCAATAAACCCATCAGCATCCACAACATCAGCCCCCTTAATAACATCATCCAAATCATGAGAAATCACAACATCAGGATACTCCAACACATGCGGATCATGCACCATAACCTCACACCCGGCCTCGATCAACAGATCCCTATAAGGCTCAGACGGCGGATTCCTGGCATCATCCGAATTGCTGATGAGGGGGCGGTCCGGCAGGTTTGGTCCTGGGTCTGTCAGGGTCCGGGTTGGATGTTGCGGATAGGTGGGGGAGGTGGTGACGGGGATTGATAATTTCAAATAATAGTCCTCTTAAATTTGTTTTTGTGAATGTTATTAGATATTGTGGCAGTTATTTAAGTGTAATTGATAGGTATATTTAGGGTTGGCATAGCGTCAAGATTGGCTTGGATTTCATCTATAAACCTCAACAAACTGTGCCAACACTCGTTTCCACCCCTAAAATAGACTGAAGAGTAGAGATCAATTCTATGGATTGATTTGCTGATTCCATAACTTCAATTAATGGAATCTGTCAAACTTGGGATATAAACACATAAAAGATTTGTCAACAATAATCATGATAGATTCGAAAACCTTTATCTATACTAAGCACATATTAGCAAAAACCCCCTTATATACTGTTGAAAAATATTACATTTTTAGTAAACCATATACATCTTTACCAGGATGTTTGACAAACCAACTAATGTTAGCTTAGGAGGACCAAAATAATATGAGTGAAATGAGTACAGGCAGTTTTTCAATAGAGGAACTGGAAAACGTTCAGATCACGATTGGCAGCATTGTCGGCGCAATCGAGAAAAAAGTGGAAGAAGAAAGCGAAATGGGTCCAACCCCAAAGCCAGGGATCAGTGGTCTTAGGGATTGGGATCATAAGTTACTCAACCGCTACGAACCTGTCTATACCCCAATGTGTGACCAATGTTGTTACTGTACATTTGGTACATGTGACCTGACAGGTAACAAGGAAGGTGCTTGCGGTATTGACATGAAAACCCATCAGGCACGTGAGTTTTTACTTCGTGTTATTACCGGCGCTGCAGCACATGCAGGACATGGACGGCATTTGCTTCATCATTTGATCGAAACACATGGTGCTGATCATCCAATAGATGTTGGTCCTACAAATATCAAAGCACCTGTCATTCAGACAGTCACAGGAATAAAGCCTGAAACAATTGGTGATCTTGAACCTGTTCTTGATTATGTTGAAGAACAACTGACTCAACTTTTGGCAACGATCCATGCAGGCCAGGAAGGTGCATCAATCGATTTTGAGTCAAAAGCATTGCATGGCGGCATGATTGATCATGTTGGCATGGAAGTATCAGATATTGCACAGATATCATGTCTTGGCATGCCAAAAGCTGATCCCGAAGCACCTCTTGCAGAGATTGGAATGGGAACCATAGATTCCAAAAAACCGGTCTTGTTATGTATAGGGCACAATGTTGCAGCTGTAACATACATCATGGATTACATGGATGAGCATGATCTTACTGATAAAATAGAGCTTGCTGGACTATGTTGTACAGCAATTGACATGACTCGCTACAAAATGGATGCTGGCGGAACACCAACAGCGAAGATCGTTGGATCGCTTGCAAAAGAACTTAAATACATACGTTCAGGTATTCCTGACATCATTGTTGTGGATGAACAATGTGTTAGATGTGATGTTCTAAAAGAAGCACAGAAACTCTCTATGCCTGTAATTTGCACAAATGAAAAGATCATGTATGGTCTTCCAAACCGCTCAAATGACAATGTGGATGACATAATTGAAGATATGGTAAGCGGTAAGGAACCAGGCGCACTTTTGTTGGACTTTGAAAAGATAGGTGAACTTGCACCACGTCTTGTGATGGAAGTTGCACCTATTCGAAAAGCAAAAGGTATTACCGCTCTGCCAACAGATGAAGAGTTTAAAGAACTTACAAATAGATGTGTTCACTGTCTTGTCTGTGAAATGGCATGTCCCATGAATTTGCCAATCAGTGATGCAATGACCGCAGCAGCAGATGGTGACCTTACTCCATTTGAGATATTGCACGATAAATGTATTGGATGTGGCAGGTGCGAACAGGAATGTCCAAAGGACATTGATATCTTAAATGTCATTGAAAAGGCATCACAGAAAGTAATTCGTGAAGAAAAAGGAATGATGCGTGCCGGCAGGGGTCAGGTAAGCGATCCTGAAATTCGAGAAGAAGGAGTTAACCTCGTACTTGGAACAACACCAGGAATTGTTGCGATGGTGGGATGTTCAAATTACCCGGATGGTACTAAGGATCTTTATGACATCGCAAAAGAGATGTTGAAGCGAAGTTATATTGTCGTGGTTTCAGGATGCACTGCAATGGATCTTGGAATGTACAAGAACGAAGAAGGTAAAACACTCTATGAGGAGTTCTCCGGAAGTTTCTTAAGAGGCAATCTTATCAATGTAGGTTCATGTGTATCCAATTCCCATATCACTGCAACAACAATTAAAGTTGCAGCAATATTTGCACAGCGTAATGTTACAGGTAATTTCGAAGAGATTGCTGATTATGTAACGAACCGTGTAGGAGCAGTCGGGATCGCATGGGGTGCTTATTCACAAAAAGCAGCATCCATTGGAACCGGATGTACACGTTTGGGTATTCCGGTGATATTGGGACCACATGGTTCAAAGTATCGCAGGGCACTTATAGGCAAACCTTATGACTCTGACAAATGGTCAGTTTACGATGCACGAAATGGTGAGGAGTTGGCAATTCCAGCGGCACCTGACTATTTGATAACAACTGTAGACAATGCTGAGGAAATAATGCCAATGCTTGCTAAGAGTTGCATACGACCAACTGACAATAACATGGGCAGGATGATAAAACTCACTCATTACATCGAACTTAGTAAGAAGTATCTCGGCATAATGCCTGATGACTGGCACACTTTTGTGAGGACTGAGACAGATTTGCCTCTTGCCAAACGTGAAGAGTTGTTGAAGATACTTGAAACAGAACATGGTTGGAAAATTGATTGGAAGAAGAAGAAAGTACTTTCAGGTCCAACAATGAAATTCGATGTTTCTGCACAGCCGACCAATCTTAAAAGACTTTGCAAGGAGGCTTAGATATGGTTGACACTACGAAGAATATTAAGATGTACACAACATATGGTACAAAAAGTGCAAAACCTGTTCAGCCGAAAATTTCTGCAAAACTCATTTCAAAAGCAAAGCGACCACTTTTGGTCGTTTCTTCTGCAGTGCTTGATGAAGAGCTTCTTAAACGTGCGGTTTCAATTGCAAAAAAGACCGGTATGCAAGTTGCAGCTACAAGCACTTCAATAAAGGGTTTCCTGAATGAAGATGTTAAAGCAAAATATATCAATATTCATGCGCTTGCTGCGTACATGGGTGATGCCGAATGGACCGGACTGGATGGTGAAGGGAATTATGACCTGATCATCGTTTTGGCACACAAGAAGTATTATATCAATCAGGTGCTATCAGGTCTTAAGAATTTCACGGATCTTACAACACTTTCCATTGATAGACATTACTTGCAAAATGCAAGCATGTCTTTTGGGAACCTTAAACCTGAGGTACACCTTGAGGCATTGGATGAATTGATCGAGAATTTATGAATTGAATAGTTATAGATTATATTTAAAGGTCGTAATACAACGGAGAATTGAAAATGGCAGATGAATTCCCCTTTGAGATCTCACCAATGTTTGAGGGTGAGAGAGTTAGAAAAGATGGCATGTATGTTGAACTTGCAGGTCCGAAATCCAAGGGTTTTGAACTTGTAAAGTCAGTTGGGATGGATGAAATCGAGGATGGCAAGTTCACGCTTATCGGTCCTGATATATCGGAGATGGAAGAAGGTTCAAGACACCCAATAGCAATGATATATCGCATTGCGGGTGAACTCGTAGAACAGGACCTTGAGGCTATTGTTGAGAGGCGAAATCATGATTTCCAGAATTATATTCAGGGTGTCATGCATCTCAACCAGAGATATGATATCTGGATCCGTGTCAGCAAGGATGCAATGAAAAAAGGTTTGGATTCTTTAGAGCAGATCGCAAAAGCGACCATGATGCTCTTTAAGAACGAACTTCCGTTTATAGAGAAGATAGAGGCCACTTATATTACAGATATGTCTGAAGTCGAAAAGGAACTTGATGGAGCAATTGCAACATACACGGCACGTGATGAGCGAACCCGTAACCTACATGATGAGGACGTGGATGTGTTCTACGGCTGTACATTATGCCAGTCATTTGCACCGACCAATGTCTGTGTTGTGACACCGGATCGTATTTCACTTTGTGGTGCTATCAACTGGTTTGATGGTCGGGCTGCTGCGAAGGTAGACCCTGAGGGTCCGCAGTTCGCGATCGAGAAAGGCGAGATTATTGATGCTAAGGGCGGCGAATATTCAGGAGTTAACGATCTTGCAAAATCCCTTTCAAACGGCGAGTATGACAGGATCAAGATCCATTCGTTCTTTGAATTCCCACACACCTCATGCGGTTGTTTTGAGGTTGTAGGATTCTATATTCCTGAAGTTGACGGTATCGGATGGGTTGACAGGGACTTTATGGGAACTGCGCCAAACGGTCTTCCGTTCTCTACAATGGCAGGACAGACCGGTGGCGGTAAGCAGGTCGTAGGTTTCCTTGGTATTGGTATCAACTATTTCCGTTCACCAAAGTTCATAGAGGTTGACGGCGGCTGGAACCGTGTTGTCTGGATGCCAAAGCTTCTCAAGGATAAGGTATTGGCAGATATTCCAAAGGATATTGTTGATAAGGTTGCAACTGAAGAGGATGCTTCTGATCTTGAATCACTTAAGGCGTTCTTGAAAGAGAAAGACCACCCAATATTGGAAAGATGGGTTGAGGAAGAAGAAGAGGATGAGGCAGTTGAGGAAACAGCAACCGCAGCACCAACAATGCAGATGCCAATGATGGCAGCAGGTACTCCAATGGCAATGCCTGCCGGTTCAGGTGGCAGTGGAGTTAAGATAATCCTCAAGAATGCTAAAGTTTCGATCGATCGTGTGATCATCAAAAAGAGCGAGTGAATGCGAGGTCTTCTGTGACACAGGTAATTGCAATAACCGGTAAGGGTGGAACAGGCAAAACTGCAATAGCAGCATTGCTAATCCGCTATCTTACAAAGGGCAACAAGGTTGTCCTGGCAATCGATGCCGATCCGGATTCAAATCTGCCTGAGACACTTGGGTGTGAAGCTGAGAAAGGTATTGGGGATATGAAAGAGTTCATGCTTAAAGAGCGTGACAACCTTCCTCCTGATATCAACAAGGAAACAATATTCGAGTCTAAAATATATGAGGTACTGACCGAGATGCCCGGATATGACCTGCTTGTGATGGGTCGTCCAGAGGGTTCGGGATGCTACTGCTATGCAAACAATTTGCTTCGCGGTATCATGGATCGTCTTGTAAAGAACTATGATGTGGTTATCATTGATACTGCGGCAGGTCTTGAGCATTTCAGCCGAAAGATCATACGTGATGTTGATGATCTTATTGTTGTTACTGACGGTTCCCGAAGGGGACTTCGTACTGGTGAGCGCATACGTGAACTTGTCGGGGAACTTGAGGCAAATGTCAGGAATATCTATGTAATTGCAAACAAGGTCACGGATGATAATAAGGAAACGATCTCCGATACTGCAAAAGAACTGGATCTGGAGTTGATCGGTGCGATTAAGGTCGATGAAATGATACAGGAGCGCGATCTTATTGGTTCTCCATTGTTCGATTTGCCTGATGATTCAGTTGCAGTGCAGGAAGTTGAGAATATAGCAAAGAAATTAAAGTTATAATGATAGTTGTGATTAAATTATAGGTATTTGTTTAGCTCAATTTGTTCATAAGCCACAGAAAATCATTATAAAAAAACAAGTGTAACCTCTTGCGGGTGAAATTCTGGCCACAGAGAGCACAGAGAAAAAGTTGCTACAGTCTCTGTGCTCTCTGTGCTCTCTGTGCTCTCTGTGTACTCTGTGGCTGAATCGGTAGTGGCTGAATAGAACGAATAGAAATGAACTAAACAAACACAATTATAGTTACAGAATTGATCTACACACCATTTATGCAGACGGCGGAATTAATATGACAAAAAAAATAAAATTGTCAGAAATTACTGATATGTTCAGGGATATGGGAGATGTCGAAGCACTCGAAGGCGTGACCATTGAGGGCGACATCGAACTTGATACCAGTGGTGGTGGCGGACTTAATCCGGCTCTTGCTTATGCATTGGGTCATGAAACTGCGCAGATATCGGTAAATCTTGCAAATATCTCACGCATGTTGAGATAAATTATAGTTACAAAATTGATCTACACATCATTTATGCAGACGGTGAAATTAATATGACAAAAAAAATAAAATTGTCAGAAATTACTGATATGTTCAAGGATATGGGAGATGTCGAAGCACTCGAAGGCGTGACCATTGAGGGCGACATCGAACTTGACATCAGTGGTGGCGGCGGATTAAATCCGGCTCTTGCTTATGCATTGGGTCATGAGACTGCGCAGATTTCGTTACATCTTGCGAATATCTCACGTATGTTGGGATATCCGGTTGATCAGGTTTTTGCAGGTATGGCAGCACCCGCAGCAGGTATCGCTGCACCTTCGCGGTTGAACGAACTCATATCTTCCAAGTTAGAAGTTAAAAATGTGGAAGAATGGAAACACACGATTCAGGAAGTTACACTTGGTGCGACATCGGCAGATGGCGGAAGCCGTAAGAGCACGGTTACGCTTGGCGGCGAGAATGCATTGCCATTCTATTTCGATGCTGAGATGCCACATCGCAACTATGTGACAATGGATGTGTTCGACATGCCTATCGGTATGGCGAAGGCTGTCAAGATGAACTATGAGGATGTAATAAACGATCCTGCCGAATGGGCAAAGAAGGTTGTTCGAGATTTCAATGCTGACATGGTTACGATCCACCTAATTTCAACTGATCCACTTATCAACGACACGCCTGCACGCGAGGCTGCAAAGGTTGTTGAGGATGTTTTGCAGGCTGTTGATGTGCCTATTGTTATCGGCGGTTCAGGTAATCCACAGAAGGACCCTGAAGTTTTGGAAAAGGCAGCAGAGGTTGCCGAGGGTGAGCGATGTTTGCTTGCTTCAGCCAGCCTGAACCTTGATTACGAGCGTATCGCAAAGGCAGCGAACGATTACGGTCATGCTGTTCTTTCGTGGACACAACTTGAGATCAATGCGCAGAAGGAACTTAACCGCAAATTGATGAAGCAGTGCAATGTTCCACGTGAGAACATTGTAATGGATCCAACAACTGCGGCTCTTGGTTATGGTCTTGATTATGCTTACACTAACATGGAGCGCATACGACTCGCAGGTCTTATGGGTGACGATGAACTTACATTCCCAATGTCTTCCGGTACCACCAATGCATGGGGTGCCAGGGAATCATGGATGGTCTCATCACCACTCAAGCAGGATTCCGATTGGGGACCACGTGAATACAGAGGTCCGATCTGGGAGATCGTTACGGGTTTGTCACTTGCACTTGCAGGTAATGACCTGTTTATGATGATGCATCCGACATCTGTGCAAGTGGTCAAAGAACTCACACAGACTCTCTTTGGTTTGAAAGAGGAAGAACCGATCGATATTACCAACTGGGTCGGAGCGGAGGTGTAAGAGCATGAAACTAAATAGCCCATTACAGGCATACAAATTCCTGCCGGGTACTAACTGCGGCGAGTGCGGTGAAACAACATGTATGGCATTTGCGTCACACTTGATCGACCGTTCACTCAAACTTACTGATTGTACTCCCATCCTTGATGACAAGTTCAAGAAGAAATATGCTGAACTTGACGGTCTTTTGGCACCGGAAATTCGTGAGGTTGAGATCGGTGTCGGTGATAATATTGTGAAGATCGGTGGTGATGATGTATTGTATCGTCACAAGTTGACGTTCTTCAACCAAAACGCACTGGCTTATGATGTCTGGGACACGATGGAAGAGGCTGACCTTGTTGCCAGAGTGGAACAGATCCGTGATTTCAAGAAATTCTATGTAGGCGAGTATCTTTTGCTTGATATGATTGCGGTGCGCTCAATCTCTGACGATCCGAAGAAGTTTGCGGACACTGTTAAGAAGGTTATGGATACGACTGACCTTCCACTTATACTTTGTTCGTTCAATCCAAAGGTTTTAAAAGCCGGACTTGAGGTTGTAGGTGATAAGAATCCACTCATCTATGCTGCGAATAAGGATAACTGGCAGGAGGTAGCAGACCTTGCACTTGAATATAATGTTCCTGTTGCCCTGTTTGCACCAAATGACCTTGATATGCTCAAGTCCCTTGCAAAGACATTCCTTGAAATGGGAATGGAGAACCTTGTACTTGACCCGGGAACGTTCCCGACAGGTAAAGATCTGCGGACAACATTACACAATTTCCTGAAGATCAGGAGAGCAGGTATTGCCGGTGATCGTGACATTGCGTTCCCGATTATGGCAGTGCCGCTTACGGCATGGATGGCTCATGACGATCCTGTAAGTGCTTCGTACTGGGAAACTGTTGTAGCATCGGTTTTCACCATCAAATATGGTGATATCATGCTGCTCCACAGTATTGAGCCGTATGCACTGCTTCCTGAGATGCACATACGTGACACTATCTACACAGATCCGAGAAAGCCGGTAACGGTGGATCCTGCTGTGAACGAGGTTGGTTCGCCTACTGCGGATTCACCTGTGTTCATTACTACGAACTTTGCACTTACATACTATACTGTTGAGAGTGACCTTTCATCAAATGATATTGACTGCTACATTATGGCAGTGGATACCGATGGGATCGGTGTGGAAGCAGCGGTTGCAGGCGGACAACTTACGGCTGCAAAGATCAAGAAAGGTCTTGATGATGCAGGATTTGACTTGAAGGATAAGACATCACACAACACGCTGATACTTCCTGGACTTGCAGCGCGCCTGCAGGGTGATGTGGAAGATGAGGTTGGATCTGACGTTATGATAGGTCCACCGGATTCAGGACGTATTCCAGGCTGGATGGAAACAAACTGGCCACCGGAAAAGAAGTAGGTATATTCCTACTTCTAAATTTAATTTTTTATATTTTACATTGTATAAATGTCTGGTGCGAGTCAATCCGTGCATTAGCGAGAATTTTCTCGTTTAATTTAATTTCAATTTATGTAGTTTTTGTTGTATTCATGTCCAAAGACATGTCTTAATTTTCATTTTTGAAATGGTCATAAACTGTATACGTGTATTACACGTGGATACACATTTAGCTAAAATTTATAGGGATGTTATTACCACTAACAAGCAACATGCTGGAATTTTGCCCCTACAATTATACTTATATACAATTAGTACTAACTAGAGTACAAGTGAGCGGGTCATTTTTTTTCCCACATACCACCCCACTTCTCTACCCGCTCACTTTTCTTCTGATTTTAACAGTGTTTACATGGTATTTTTAAGATTTCTTATTGTATTTGCGATTGGCAAGTATATTCAATAATATTTAATAGTTTGTTTTGTTTTTATGAACAGTGGATTATTATGAGTCAGCAAATGCAAATGTTGAAAGGATGTAAAGTTTTCAAGGAACCTAAAGCAAATAATGAATATTTGGAAAAACTTGACAATATGTGGAAGGGAAAATTTGTTCATGTCGCTGATTTTTCCAAACGATACGGTTTAAGATAATGAACCATGATATTGTTGTATCAGAATTTGCATAACAGCAGTCTTTTTATCACAAAACACCAATGTACATCAAGAGGTGTTGGTGAGCATGAGTAAGGTTTTTTTCAAATCAGTTGATAACATAGGTCCAAACCAGACGCAGATTGATCAGATAAAGGAACTTTTCCCTAAAATATCGCCGGTTAAGAAAGGCGATATTGTGGCAGTGAAGATACATCCGGGTGAATACGGTAATACAACTCACATCCGCCCTGTGATCGTGAGGACTGTTGTTGACATGGTCAAGGAAGCCGGTGGCATTCCGTTTGTAACTGAGACCACTGTCCTGTACAAAGGTATGAGACTTAACGCAGCAGACCTACTCTGGACTGCTGAGGTGAATGGTTTCACACAGGCAAGCATGAATGCCCCGATAATTGTTGCGGATGGGCTGCTTGGGGATGATAGCGTTAACGTTGAGATTGGAGGCGAGGTGCTTGATGAGATCAGTGTGGCTTCTGCTATTGCAAAAGCGGATTGCATGATCATGATATCCCATTGTAAAGGTCATCCGGGTTCAGGCTTTGGTGGTGCTATCAAGAATCTCGGGATGGGGTGTCTGGATAAGGATGGAAAGACGCGTGTCCATGAGGTTGGGCGACCTACGATTGATACTGAAAAATGTGTCGGGTGCGGGGTTTGCTTTGATCAGTGTGTCTGGGGTGCACTGAAGATGGATGGTGATAAGGCGTATGTTGACCATGATCTGTGCAGAGGCGAGTTGTCATGCCCCGAATCCTGTCCGCAGGAAGCCATCATTCCACCCGAAGATGTTGCAGAACAGATGCAAATACGGCTTGGTGAGGCTGCGGTGGGACCTATTAAGGCATTGTCAGGCAGGATCGGTTACATCAACTGGATATTCGACCTGACACCGGGTTGTGATTGTTTCAATTTTTCGGCACCTGTGTTTTCACGAGACGTTGGTATTGTTGCCTCGTGCGACCCTGTGGCGCTGGATATGGCAAGCATTGACCTGATCGACCGGACGATGCATGAGGATGGGGAATGTGATGGCGTGCATGGTGTGTGGGGTATTGATCCTGTGATACATCTCGATTATGCAGAGAGGGTGGGGGCTGGAAGTCGGGATTATGAGTTGGTTGAGTGAGTGATTGGGGGTTGTATTACGTTGGTAAATGTAAGTATAAGTTTAAGTTTAAGTTTAAGTTTAAGTTTAAGTTTAAGCGGAATATTTTAGTTAATGCTAAAAACAATGCAACAACACGGCGCAGACGGCATGTTCCATAACCACTGACTACAAGACGAATAAATAAAATCACATAATCTTGTTTTCGATAATCTTTGTGCACACGAACGAGAATTAGGTTGAGTTATGGCAATTCACATTTTTTATATTTACACAATCTCAACATTTAAATACATCAATAATGTAAATGTATTAACATGGGAACTATGACAATAAGCATAGATAATGACGTTGAACAACAGTTCAGGGCACTTGCAAAGAAAATATACTCTAAAAAGAAAGGCTATCTTGGAAATGCTGTTACTTCAGCTATGAAGAAATGGATAGATGAAAATACGCAAAAGCAGATATCGGAAAGGGAAATAAAATTACTTGAAAATGGGTTCGATATGGGGGAATTCAAATTCAAATCAAGGGAAGAGCTGTATGAAAGATGATGTTTTTCTTGTAGATACCAATATCCTTGTATATTCCTATGATGCAAGTGAACCGGATAAGCAAAAGATTTGCAGCACATTGTTAAAAAAATGCTGGGCGCAGGAGATGTCTTATGCCATCGCACTCCAGAACCTTTCTGAATTTTATGTTGTCGTTACAAAAAAAATAGAACACCCTTTATCGAAAGAAACCGCGAAAAAAATTATAAATGATATTATTGAATTCAATAATTGGCAGGTTTTAGAACTTAATGAAACCTCAGTAATTACAGCCATTGATCTATCGATTAAATATAATATTCACTACTGGGATGCAATATTGTGTGCAACCATGAAACAAAACGGAATTACGAATGTATTTACTGAGAATACAAAGGATTTTGGAAAAATTCCATGGATAACGGCTGTGAATCCATTTATTGAATTTAGCAAATAATACAAACAATACAAATGTGGCATTTGTTAGATGTTTGTCACAGGACTGTTCCAAAATCAAATTTGTTGTGTACATTGATGAGCAGTGTGGTGATACACTAAATATCCATTTTGATGGGTTATGCGCGCTTCGCGCGTTGTGTCGGAACTTTTAATAGGCCTCTATATTTTCACACACATTTTACTTTTTCGTGAATGGTCAACTATAGAAATATATATAATATGAAAAGCATTCTAACTTACGATGACCAAAATAACGCTTCAACAACTTGAATCTCATCTTTTTAAGGCAGCAGATATACTCCGTGGCAAAATGGATGCTTCGGAATTTAAGGAATACATTTTTGGAATGCTTTTTTTACGTAGAATATCTGACCAGTTTGAAGAGCAGCAGGAGAAAATTATTCAAAAATGGCTAAATGAGGGATTGAGTGATGACGAAGCTGAGGAGATGGCAGAGTCTCCTTCCGAATATACTTTTTTTGTTCCGAAGAATGCGCGATGGTCTGAACTCAAAGACTTGAAAAAGGACATTGGGAATCAGTTGAACAAGGCGCTTGCGGCTATTGAGGATTCAAATCCTGAACTTGATGGTGTGCTTAAGCACATTGATTTTAATGTAAAGAAAGGGAAGACAAGGATTT
>DQIO01000165.1 GCA_020793555.1 Methanosarcinaceae archaeon
GTTGTTTGGAAGTGCATGGATTAAGCAGTTTGGTTGTTTCGGTTTTTAGTCGTAAAATTTTCATTTTTGAGTATTTCATGACTGTATGAAATTATGCACACTTGGAACTATGGCCAATAAGAAGTCTGTGGCCCTGAAAAACCTGACAAACCTTAAAACATCCTCACAAGATGGTTCGTATAAACCATCCACAGCCCTACCGCGATCAACACAGCACCAGCAACTCTCTTGATAATCACATCATATTTCGAGATGCCGCCAAGTTTCGCAGATGAGAGGTTTGCTGAATATGCAATGATTAGCATCGGAATAGCAAATCCAAGCGAGTAGACGAAAAGCATCATCGCGCCATAGGTAATATCAGCAGCCATTGCCACAATCGTGAGTATCGTGCCGAGTATTGGGCCAACACATGGAATCCATATAATACCGAGCGACATGCCCAAAAGCAAACCGCCAAGCAGTCCTTCCTCATTGTTCACACGCAGGGACGATAATCTCCCAAACGCATTGAACACGTTGAGTTCAAAGAGCATTGCCACACCAAACCCGATAATAAATATCTCGGCAATGATGTTAAGATATCCAAGATATGCGTTGAATGTTGAGCCAAAAGCCGAGGTCACAATCCCCATTAAAGTGAAAGAGATTGACAAGCCAAAAACGATAGCTATCGGTCTTAATTTTCCTTTTTCAGTCGAGTATGCAAATATCGCAGGGATAAGCGGCAACACACACGGTGAAGCAACGCTGACAATCCCTGCTATAAATGCTGCGATCGGAGTTACTGTGGGGAGATCCATGATTACACCTCTTGTATCTTGATTCTACTGTGCTACTGCACTATTAATGGCTTCTGTCAAGGTCGGTTCATTTTTTACACCAATGAATTTGTTGCTGATGTAACCATTGTCAGTAACAATAATTGTAGTCGGTGCACCGCGTACAAAATAATCATTCCATGCTTGCTGTGATTCAAAGTCTCTGGCCTCCAGAGGCACGAGTGTAACCTTGTCACCATACATAGCCTGTATATTATTCAATATGTTATACTGTTTAATACAGGGTGATCCACCTGCAAAGTAGAAGTACAAAATAACGACGGAATCATCCTTGGCGATTGCATCCTTTATCAATTGCGTGGATAGCGGTGCTTTCTCAAGTTGTGCATTATCCTGAGCATCTGGACTGTCAGCACAGCCTGTAACAAGTACGCTAAGTAATAAGATTGAAACCAATATCGCGTTTTTTAGTGTCAATTTCATGTTACTTTATAGCCCCTATTTATTGTTGTATTCTTCAATAGCATAATCAAGTGTTTTTGCAAGTGTCTGTTTATCGGTAAGACCAACGAACCTTGCATACTCTCGCTGGGTACTTGTGGTGTTATCGCGTGCCATGTAGACATATTGCTCGTTCTCAACACCAACGATCACAAACGTATCAGGTATATATCCTACATTGAAAAAATCAGAAAGTTGCGGACTTTCATCTGTATCAATATACATAACAGCAGCCTGCCCCTCATATTCTCCTGCCAGTGCATGAATTATTGGAGCTTGATCCAGACAGGGCTGGCACCACTCAGCACCGATCTTAAGCAGCACAGGTCCATTCAAAAGTGCTTCGTTGATCTGGCTGATATCCGTTGCCTGAGTTGCAAGGCCATCAACAATTGCCTCGCTACTGTCTTGACCAACGCAGCCACTTAGCACCAGAACAGTACCGATCAATATCGTCAAAATAATAGAATTTCTCATAGATTCACCGATAGACAATTCAATCCTGATACTAAATATTCTTCTGTTCACTTATAGGTTTTGCGTGGTTTTGACATAATCGGCCATTTGCTGCCAATGGACTCCATAATTAAGTAATAATGGAACCAATGATGATGTGGGAGAACAGGGAAAAATGTCCAAAACAACAATAGCCTTTGTTATTGTTCTGGTAATGATTGCCACATCCGGTATACTCATACAAAAGATCGTGCTGGATATACGGTGGGCTGAGGATGTGATGTATTTCAATATCTAGTCTGATACACTTGTTCATAGCACGATGATAACAACCGTCCACCCAACCCTTAAAGGCTGGTCATGGGACAGGGACAGTTTTGTTGAAACAAACGTATCCCGCAATGTAGAAAATTATCGTTCTTACTAATACAGAACGAACCGATCCCTCAATGTCGAAGCGACCCGTTAGGGTGCATACATGCGCTATAAGATATATTTCCCTGATACAAAATATTTCGACTACACCTATGTTTCCGAGTTTGACCTCGAATACGAGCAGAGCATGGCATGGCATGGCATACTTAGAAAAGTTCGGGGTGTTTAACTGGAACTGGGGCAGTCCCGAATTCAAACTCCCGCAAAGGATCCAGTCACCCTGCCAGTCGGGTCGGAACTCGTTCAGATCAATGGTGTAGATCATCACGAAACATATGTTGAAAATGGTATAAAGGTGATGTTTTTAGAAAAATTCACAGGTCTTGATGAGTATTTTTGGTGGGATGTGTTCTACACAATTCCACAAGGAAAGCATTAGTTGGAGCATGCAGTTAATTTGAGAGAAAACCTTTTAACTTCTCTAACAAACATTCAAGCATTATTCTGTAGTTAGAAAACTGCATGGGGTTATGATGATTGAAGAAAATGGATCATTTACTAAAAAGCCTAATCGGCTTATTTCACAAAAGAGTCCATATCTGATCCAGCACGCATATAATCCGGTGGACTGGTACTTCTGGGGACAAGAAGCTTTTGAAAAAGCAAGGAGTGAGAATAAACCTATTTTTCTATCAATAGGTTACTCAACATGTCACTGGTGTCATGTTATGGAGAAGGAATCTTTTGAAGATGAAGAAGTGGCAGAACTGATGAATGATGTATTTGTTTCCATAAAAGTCGATAGGGAGGAGCGACCTGATATAGACAGTTTCTACATGGCAGTATCAACAGCCATGACCGGAAGCGGAGGCTGGCCGCTTAACATAATTATGGCACCTGATAAAAAACCGTTCTATGCAGGATCCTACATTCCTAAGAGAAGCATTTTCGAAAAGATCGGTATGATGGAGCTGATACCTCATATCAAGATCCTATGGGAAAAGCACAGAGAAGACCTTGACAGTCTGGGAGATAAGCTCATTTCTTCACTCAGGGAAGTGTCTGCTGAGGGGAGAGATTTAGAATTAGAATTGAATGAAAAGACCCTGCATCATGCGTATGAGCAGCTATTGGGAATGTTTGACGATCAGCACGGCGGTTTTGGTGATGCACCAAAGTTCCCGACACCGCATAATTTGAATTTCCTGCTTCGTTACTGGAAACGGACCGGAAACACGATGGCTCTTCGAATGGTGGTCGAGACCCTCAAAGCGATGAGAATGGGTGGCATCTACGACCATATTGGCTTTGGTTTCCATCGCTATTCCACAGACTCAAGGTGGCTTGTACCTCATTTTGAAAAGATGCTCTATGATCAGGCTTTGTTGGCAATGGCGTATACAGAGGCTTATCAGGCTACCGGAACACAGGAATTTGAAAAAACAACAAAAGAGATTTTCACCTATGTTTTACGTGATATGGCCGGACTAGAGGGGGGTTTCTATTCAGCTGAAGACGCGGATAGCGAAGGTGTGGAAGGGAGATTCTATATGTGGACTGAAGAGGAAATACAGTCCATACTTGGAGAAAATGCAAATCCAGCAACTACAATTTTTAATGTTGCCAGACATAGCCATAGCAACGATCTCAGCGAAGAAACATACAGTGGAAGTATGGGTTTGGAGAATAATATCCCGCACTTGACAAAATATATTGCTGAGATGGCTTCGAATCATGGAATGAAGGAAGATGAACTTGAAAAATACCTTGAATCTGCCCGCGGGGAACTGTTTAATGTACGGGATAGGCGTGTTCACCCGGACAAAGATGATAAGATACTGACAGACTGGAATGGATTGATGATAGCCGCTCTTGCAAAAGGTGCCAGGGTCTTTGATGAACACGAATATGAGAAAGCTGCAAAAAAGTGTGCGGATTTTATGCTGAAAAGAATGCGCACAAATACAGGGGGACTCTATCACCGATACAGGGATGGTGAATCTGCAGTACCCGGCTTTTTGGATGACTATGCTTTTTTGATATGGGGATTGCTTGAACTCTATGAAACTACTTTTGAGGTATCATACCTCAAAAGTTCTCTTGAACTTACCGCTATCCAACTTGAACACTTCTGGGACCAGGAAAATGGCGGATTCTTTTTTACCTCAGATGAAGGTTGGGGAGAGGAAGAGGACATGCTTTTCCGAAAAAAAGAGATATATGATGGCGCAATCCCGTCAGGAAATTCCGTTTCCATGCAAAATTTGCTCCGCCTTGGAAAAATTACCGGAGATCGTGAACTCGAAAATAAAGCGATGCAGATCGCAGGAGCTTTTTACGGGACAGTATCACGTTCACCGGCGGCATACACTATGCTGATGCAGGCACTTGATTTTGCAATTGGACCTTCCAGTGAGGTCGTGATAGCCGGCAGTCCAAAAGCAGATGATACAAAGGAGATGTTAGATGCCCTTGGACATGAATTCATACCAAATAAGGTGGTTATTTTTCACCCAACTGATGAGGAGTCGCCTGAGATTACTGACCTTGTCAACTACACAGGTGACCTGAAAAGTATAGAAGGCAGATCAACGGCTTACGTTTGCCACAATTACTCCTGCCAGTTCCCGACTACTGATAAGGAAAAAATGCTGGAGTTGCTTGATTAAAGATCGAACATAGGGTTTTAAGATCACATCCAATCGGTCGTTGTTTAATTATTGAGATTTTGAATTTGCAGGGAAAATGAGATTTTAATTCTTGAAATCAATCCTGCTAAAAAGATTTTTATGTTTATGTGACTCAACAGATAATGGGGTTAATGAGTTGCCAACAATTGTACACTTTGAGATCTCAGCAGATGATAGGGAGAGAGCAAACGAATTTTATGGAAAATTATTTGATAGGAATATCGAATTGTTACCCGGTTCAGTCCCTTACTACCTTATTCAAACCACTTACCTAAATGGCAGTGAGGGTGTTGGAGGCTGATAATTAATGACTAAGGAAACTTTATTAGAGATATATCAAGATCATTTAAGAGAAAGTTTCAACACATATACAAGAAAAGCATTTCAAATGCTTCCTGAATTAGATAAACCCCATATACTCGATATCGGCTGTGGTTCGGGTGTCCCTACTATTGAACTTGCAATGTTGAGTAATGGTCAGATAATAGGACTGGATATCCAACAGTCTCTTTTAGATAAACTAAAAAGAAAGATAGAAGAATTAGGGTTTTTAAATCGAGTTCGGACTG
>DQIO01000164.1 GCA_020793555.1 Methanosarcinaceae archaeon
AAGTATGGGCGTGGTGCCAAAAGTTGTCAGTGATGACAGTAGATCATGATCCAGCTCCAATAATTCATAACCAATCAATCCACCCAGTGAATTGCCCACAAAATGTACCTTCCTGATACCCAGATGTGTCAGGAGATCCTGCACATCCCGGGCCATTTCCCTCACCGTATAATCATCCCGGGTTGGATTGATAGGGGCTGATGAATTACCGTGACCGCGCAAAGATATGAGGAGTAACCTGTGATTTCTTGCAAAATATTGTTGCTGAGGCACGAACTGGTTAAGGTTGCTTCCAAGTCCATGCATGAAGAGCAAGGTGTATTCACTATCAGGGCCGGAAAGTGAATATTCAATTTCAACATGATCGTTGACTTTAATTGTTTTAATGTTCATACAACCCCAACCTATCCACCCCATTTTGAAAAATGGGGCATCCATAAAGGGACACACCTTCAGTATATTCAAACACAATGTCAGATATACGTGTTTTTGTCCAAACTTCAATCATAGTTTAACGCTTAACTTTTTAGCAAATGCAGTGATGGTAGTCGCAATAAGTGCTACAAGTAAAATAATTACTGGAATGACTGCAAAGTTCTTTACATTCATCAAGTTTTAATTGTTGTTCTTTCATGTTAATCATCTGCGTACGGCTTGATCTGTAATTGTTGGGATTCCATTGTGAAATTCTGGCGGGATGTCCATCCGCAATTACAAACATCAATTTCATCCCAGTTGATAGTAATAATATGTCGAAATATATTACTTTGACAAACAGGACAGGACTGTGCGTTATCTTCTGTTCCTTGTATCGATCTGCTTATTCTGTGTCTTTTATCCATCGAATCACCTCTAGATATTATGACGTGGCGATTAATCGGCAAGTTTGAAAATGTGTATGTTGCATTCAAACTTGTCGATTGATGGTCGAGCTTGAATGTATCGATTGGGATGTGCTGTGGAAATAAACTATATTGAACAGTATCGATTTTCTCTGTACCATCCCTACGCTATAGTACTATGTGAAAAAGCTAACCATTTCAATGGATTGTGGGCACCCCACGGTTATTTTTTTTAATCACGATCTTGCATATCTACTCGCGGTCCTTTTAGTATCCATCATGAACGCCATCAGCGCCAGCCCCTTTGACAGGAACACGAAAGGGAGGGTTGAGCAGATCGGGACAGGCACCCGGTCAGATTAGAGGCGAGGGGGCGGCAGGAGAGACGAAGAAGGAATGGGGGCTTGGCCATTTAAATACAATTTAACAGGATTTAAAGCAACAATGAACAATATATAAAAGAGGTCGTGGCAGGTGATGCCAGACCATAACCTGCGTATGAAATATATTGAGTTGCGTGCGGACATACAATATTCATCGCAAGTCCATTTACACTACTGACCTTTTTCCATGTGTTACACGGATCACTATTATTCTACTCGATTATTTTCTTTGAGAACAAATCTGCCAAGTATATACCCCAGTACACCGCCGGAGATTCCTGAAACCAATGTGTATATCAAAAGAATAAATACTCCCAGTACTCCCCAATTCTCAGGCACATTTGCATATCCGTATTTACTTTCTACAATTAGATAATAAATAAGTAGGAATGCGAGTAGCAAATAAGGTGTTGCGCCGATTAAAAAACCAATCTTAAACTTGTTTTTGGTTTTTGCAGATGATAAAACACCTGTGATAGTGCCTACAATAATTACACCCAATAATAAGGCAGAAAATATGAATGAGTAATAATACAAGCCATGCATTTCCCCTGAAGCAAATACCATTAGAATATGAATTATTATAGCCAAAATTCCAGAAAACTTCAAATTGTTTTTAAAATCCCTTCCATGATAAATATTGTTCAGGGCATTTCTTTTCCAATAAAAAACCATGCCAATTATCAAAAGTAAAATGAAGGCTGTTGCAATGTATATATGAGTATTTTCAATGACATTCGGCCCATCGCCATGCTCAAAAGCATATAGCTTTCCATCTATCGATGTCAGGAAAAGTTTGTCTTTATACACCATGGGCTTTGAGACATCGTATCCTTCAGTTTTACCCCCTACCCAGATACGTTCACCAGTTTTCACATCAAATATATTTATGTTATTTTTGCCATATGATGCAGCATATAGGTATTCCCCTGCGATAACCGACTTTGGACCCACTATTGAATCAGGGACATCTGGTAATATCTCCCCGGACATTGCATCAACTACAGTAGATTTTGTGGAATATAATGTGCTAGTCTCAATAGCGTAACTAGTGAATAATTTACCACTTTCTGCCACAATGCTAATTATTCTGTCACCAACATTTATTTTCCAGACATATTCTCCTGAATCCGAAGATAATGCTATAATATTCCCATCACTAAAGCCGGTATAAACCAGATTATCATTATAAACCAGATTACGATAAACAAGTCTGTCGGATACCTCATCTGTATATTCCCAAACCTTTTCTCCGGTTTTTGCGCTGATTGCAATTAACCCCTCTTTTGTTATTGGCTGCTCACGTTCGGGTTCAGGCTCATCAGGATTTAGTGCAATTGGCGGACCTGCATAGCTCAAATGCGATACGTGATATTTGAATATCACAACATCATCAATTATAGCTGGATTTGATAATGAATATGAGTTTCCGCCACCTGCCCCGAACTCGGTTGTATTGAGCTCATACACCCATTTAAGGTTCCCATTTGTAGCATCTATCGCAAAAACATATTTATCATCAGGCGTGCTTACATACAGCGAGTCAGCAGAGATGGTCGAATATCCGCTTCCACTTCCTATGGGGGCGCAGGGCTGATCGTAGGGCCCGCGATCCTCACACCCCATGGGATAGTTTTGACTCCATAATATTTTTCCGCTTTTTGCATTAATGGCATCAATGGTTGGAAGATGTAATGCGTACAAAACCCCATCAGCATAATTCAGATTGGCATTTTGCCCATTCTTCCAGAGTAAAACGCCAGAATCTGCATCTATGGCCTTAATACCTTCATCATTGACATATAGGATATTATCTCCGATAATTTGTATCATTGCAGGTTCCTGTTGACTGACCCAATCGCTTAATTCATAAGTCCATGCTACTTTTAAAGGCGGCTCAAGGGTTACAGCTTCAGTTTCCACAAGATGTATTGACAGATTGGAAAACTCAAAGTCGTCATAATTAGTCCCATTCACATTACTTCCTGATGTAATGCGAATCGTATTCGTTCCGTTTTTAAAATATGCAGGATCTACCGAAAAGGTAATCCGTATTAGTTCATTTTCAGAAGTTTGTGTCGGAACATAATCGTTAAGAGTTGCGATTTCAATATCATTGAGGTACACCTTATCCAGAAATTCATCTGATGCCTCCGGGACGATACTTCTGGCATCCAGTTTGAACTTGGCATTGTTGATCTGCGCCGAATTGTCTATATTGAAATCAACAGTATAATCTATGCCCTCTGGCTCGTTTGGAATCAAATCATCCTTAAAATCATCCCCAATATGATGTTGGCCATTATCGAGAACTATCTCAGCTGCAATGCCTGGCTGACTTATTGCAAGAATCATTACGCCAAATAAAATAATTTTCAACCACCATGCCACCAAGATCATACCTCCAATATATATTCTGTCTGCATTCAACCATTTTCAATTATTATGGAACCCAAGGTGGTTGGATGGGTGTATATGTTGTCAACCACCTTGAGTTAAGAGTTAGTCGATTAATCGACTTGTCTGAATATAGATGTGCACGCAATGGTACTTAAACATTTCTATTTATCGAAAGACTTTGCTGGGATGTACAGTATCTGACAATAAAACGAATTTTGGTGGGTGCAAAGGAATGCGCCCTGTTAGCGATTGGAGTGCAGACTTTAGAGCGAGTCCCGATTTGAATCGCAAGACATCGATTATTGATTCCACCACTCCGGCTAATCAGGACAGCCACATGCTGTCACTTCCCATATAGCACTAGAGCATCTACACCTGGCAGAACTTTGGATGCCTTCGTCCTGACTTATTGTTCCGACCCCTCATTATCAGGTATGGCACCTGCCGGCAACTGTCTGGTCATATAACCCAGTGCATAATCAAACACGAGAATTAGCGTTACACCCATAAACCCGGTTATTTATTCATAGATTCTGAATCAGTAGTTATCTCTGCATCAACTTCTTTTGTTTCAGTTTTATCTTCAAAGCTTAGTTTAATTGGATTTATCAATAATATCAAGACAAAAATTATTGGCAAAGCTAAAATAATCCCCCACAAAAGCATGCCAATATAAAAGCTATATGCCACTATTGTAAATGGTATCAAAAATGCGATTGCAAGTACAATTTGTTCATTTCTGTTCATCTTTCATCCTCTTCTATAATTTTTTTGTATCCGAATTTCCTATCCTCTAAAATCGTTGCAATTCAAATTCAAATTCATCCACCTTTTCAACTGGCAATCCAAGATTAACAAACATGTCTTTGAAAACCCTACGATATTCCTCTTCTGGGATTTGCTCTCCGGCGCCGAGGTAGATCTGTGGAGTTACGCCGCCCAGCCTGTTTATTTTGATCGTATACTTATGCCCGTTATCCTGAAGGATTATTCTTGTATTCGGGATTGTGCAAGGTATGCTGCCGATCTTTTCATTCCCCTTATAGAACGTTTCCTCATATGATCCCCTTCCAACATAAAGAGAAAATGTGGAGTTGCTGCTTGTTTCTTTAAAATTATTATAGACTGCCAAGAGGTCAAGCGTCTCTTTTATCAAGATTTTTGGTTCTTGATCGCGGTTGATTGAGTCTTTGAGTTGTGCTAAATATTGCTGTGCTTTTTGTTCATCGAAACCAAACATCAATTTAAACCGTTCAATGATCCATTCATCGATTGGAAGATCCTTTAATTCAAATGGTGCAAGGAATCCACGTTCATGACGACTTTCACTGATGTTGAAAAAGCGTATTTTCGTTTCACCACCCTGTTTCCTTGGTAAAGTCGCCTCAATTCCCGAATCTTCCGTATAATAAAAGTACACCCAAGTCATTCGATAATCGTCACCAAGCCGCTCATCTAACTCCTTAATATTTTGAGGGTGCAGACCATGAGCATCTTTTGCTTTCGCATTGCTGTAATAAGGCCCATCAACCTTATATCCGGCATTTTTTGCATTGGAGATAATTTCATCATAATCAATTTCACCAAGATTAATCCCGGATGTGCCATATATGCCACCTGAGGGAATAAGGATCAATCCTAATGATGCGTACAGAGCAATTAATAAACCTGCTAGTGTCGCGTCAACTTTCAAGTGTCGGATTATGAAGGGCATAGGGCACAATTATAAAATCAAA
>DQIO01000163.1 GCA_020793555.1 Methanosarcinaceae archaeon
AAGCGCATCCCGCATTCCATCATTGCCAATAAGATATTTACTAACGATTTAGCTTTTTCACGACAGTATATTATGGAAAATGCCGCCTGACGGCGGTCGCATTGGTTTTGATTCGTATAGATTTGAATTTTACACTGAAAATATCAGCTATACAAATACAGATAATCGATGAATTAAATGTTAATTGAATGGATTTTGCTTAAAGTCGGTGTATAATAAATAACTGGAAAATGGGACAATGCCCTATCGAGATCCTTTATTAACATCATATCTCTAATATTGATACTCAACATTCTTTTTTAGTATTAATACCCTAATATATCACTAATGATTATACGGCGCTTTGTTCCAGATGATTTTGAAGATATTCTTTCAATTGAACAAGAAGCTTTTAGTGACCACAATCCCCTTGTTTACATCAATTTCTATGAGATGAATATGAACGGATTTTTAGTAGCTATAGATGATAATGAAATTGTTGGTTTTGTTGTGGGGTATCAATTAAATGAGAACGAAGGGCGCATATTTTCTCTGGCTGTTAAAGATGAATATCAAAGTCGCGGAATAGGAACCAAACTTATTTATGCAATCTTAAAAGTTTTCTATGGAAATTTGATCCAGTATGCCAGCCTTGAAGTTCGTATCAGTAATACACGTGCACAAAAATTATACAATAAAGTGGGATTTGTGTCTTGCTGGATTGAAAAAAAATATTACTTTGATGGAGAAGATGGAATCATTATGAAGATGCGAATATCTCCACAATGCTTATTAAATGTATTTGACACTTCAAATAACCCATCACAAAAACAGGTCACCCTCACAAAACGCGAGCCTGCTTTTAAAATTCCTGATTCTATTTAGTTACTGTGAACAACCTCAGAATCGCTTCGTGATGCAAGTTCCTGCATCCTTGCAGAGGTTCTTCCAACACCAGAGTATTCATCATCAGATATTATGGAAGCAAGTTCATTTCCAAGAACAAAGATCGCATGTTTGTGCTCTGCTTTACTGCGATGGATGTGTACAGGACTTATGGAAAGTGAATGATATTCGTTAAAACCGTAACACGGTTCATCGCATTCAAAGTGTTTCTTAATCTGTGCCATCAATGTATGTAGCTGAATTAATTCATCTTTGTGCATAATTACCAACCTACCCTATATAACAATTTATAATGACATGTTTATCCAAATTAGCTAACACATAAATATTGTCAAAACTTTAATAAAACCATTGTTTGAGGAAGTTTTGTTCCTACTACTCATATATATATTTTTATATATGTTGCTTATGATTAATCATTATGAACTCGGCAATAAAAGACATTTTTAAAATATATACTGTGAAAAAGAGTTATCAGGAAATGTTTCCAAGGGATCTAAATATCCCCTGATACATTTCCTAACAAGGTTTTCTAACGAAACCTTCTATAATAAATTACAATCCTTGTGCTGTGAACACTTTCACTTTTGAGGGACTTTTTGCTATGTTCCCGATCTTGACACCAATGAGATTATTGATTCCCTTATCTACTGCAATATCAAGTATCCTCTGAGTGATCACGCCGTCGAATACAACGCTTTCAACACTATCGTCACACTCTTTTAGCGTGTGTACAAGGTCACGAACGGCAGTCTCCACGACTATATCATCATCCGATCCTAACAAGCGCGCACCAAGCGTACCCACCAATTCATCTGCATGAGGTTTGAACCTACGTCCTTCCATTGATTCTTTTGTAGATATGGCAACTTTTGGCTTTGACGTAACTTTTCTTGCAGGTTCTCCACGGCGCTGCTTTGATGGCTCTGCCACTTTTCGTTCATGTTTTTTTGCAGGAACTTTCTCAACCCGTTCAGCCTTTTCGACATCAGGTCTCTTGGTTTCTGTACTTCTTCTTGGTTCCTTTCGTTTTGACAACCTTGAAACTCTTGTAGTTTTGGGTGAATCAGACTGGTGAATGGAATATTTCTCAAGAGCCTGCTCAACAGGTATCTTCTGACGCAGTGCCCGCACAATCTCCCTCTGAACAAGGTCTTCCACAGTTTTTCCGTCAGGTGCTCTGGCTATATAATCAATGTCCGCAATCTGAAGAAGTTCCTTAATAATAAGTTCTCCTCCACGATCACCGTCAGTGAATGCAGTAACTGTTCTTGTTTTTGTAAGTTCTGCAACTTCCGGTGGAACGTTTGTGCCGCCGACACAAACCGTATTCTTGATGCCATATCGTAAAAGGTTCAATACATCTGCACGACCTTCGACAACCACAATGGCATCTGATTCAAGCATGTTAGGACCGCATGGGATCTTATTCTTACCGTAATACTGCATCTCCTCAATGCGTACGGACTGACGCACTTCGTCAGCAATCTCCTGTGCTTCAGGGAGATTTATATCGAACATATCAGTGAGAATATACTTTGCCCTGTCAACAATCTGTTGCCTCTTTGTTGCGCGTACGTCCTCGATGTTAGTTATTTCGATTTTTGCACTGCAAGGACCAACCCTGTCAATCGTTTCGAGTGATGCCGCTAAAATTGACGTTTCAACCTTATCAAGACTTGATGGGATCAGGATATTTCCTTTTGCTTTTCCGCCTTTAGTATTTACAAGAACCTCAATTCTGCCTATACGACCTGTTTTTTGAAGGTCGCGTAAGTCAAGATCTGAACCAAGCAGCCCTTCGGTCTGTCCGAAAATGGCACCTACTATATCAGGGCGTTCAATAACCCCGTCCGCATTGATCTTGGAATGAATAATGTACTTTGTAGTATCTGTATTTTGCATATTTTTATCCTCCACAATTATTTATCTATCATTGTGCGTTTTTCATCTAAGCTTATGCAAGGCTTGTTTTATACATTATCGAGCAAACGTTCAATTAATTCGCGTTAACCCGAAGACCCTGTACAAGGAGTCCAACAAAGTCGGACTGACATAATTTCACATTATGTACTACATACAAAAATAGCAGAATTAAAATAATTTACAACATAACAAGGGAAATAATTTCTGATGTATCTACCAGTCAGATTTTCCCTCAAATACTAATGCGGTGCATGTACAATGTTCCGTACCAGTTGTTGTCCGTGTTTTTATGTGTCGAACTTTTTCCACAATGCCACAATAGAAACAATTATTGTAAATGTTTTAGCATCATGCTGTTTGCATGTTAGATTCGATATGAATACAACCCATTTATTGTTGAATTGTTGATATTCTCAAGCCAGACCATCCTTTTTATCCTTACAGTCATATGGACTGTTGTGGAGTGCCTTGCTCCTGCAATTTTAGGATTTAGGATTTAGGATTTTTGCTTAAACTTAAACCCTGAAAAATGCCTTTGTCAATATCCACCATCGTATCTTTTTTTATCTACTAAAACTTCACCCTGTAAATGACTATCTTGCTCCCTTGTGTATATGAAATTTGAATTATTTAATGATGTTGTAAATTCAATATTATTAATGATTCTATCTATTATTGTAAATGTGATCGTACCAATGAAACATTTAAGCGTTTTGTTACGCTATTTATTGATTTTCAATCACGTATGTAATCTGTATTAAATGATTACACACTGGGATACGTGGTTGAAGGTTAATAAACTTGTGGTTTTTTATAGAGAATTTCTATATAAATACTCGATAGAGGATTTCGATAGAGAATTTCGATAGAAATACTAAATATTTAAAATCCGAAAACGTTATATAACAGCGTGAATCATGTATTATTAAGAACGAGCGGGATTTTTTAAAGCATTTTTTTGCTACAATAACCCCCACTCCCCAACTCGCTCGTTCACAATAATCTATTGTTCCAATCTATTTTGTCATTTGTATTGTCATTTACCATTTATTGATAATTTCTACTTTTCACTGTAGATTGTTTTTCATGTTTATCCAAACTCTAATATCCATCCTCGATATTCTTAACCACATGGATGAAGAAACAACCCAACGTCAAAAACTTGTGATTATCGGTGGCGGTGCTGTTGGAATGGCCGTTGCAACACATACACAGCGCCATGGGAACTATTCTGTCACAGTCATATCAAAAGACACACACACCGCATACAGTCAGTGCGGAATGCCGTTTGTACTTGGTGGTAAGATCAAGGATTTTGATGCACTAATTGTAAGAAACCCCGAATTCTTCAAACAGATGGGAATCAATGTTAGACTAAACACCACAGTCAATGCAATTGACATTAATTCTAAAACCATTCATGTCAACAATGAAATACTTCCATTTGACAAACTTGTGATTGCAACCGGAAGTCGCACACACATACCTGATAACATCAAACCCTACATCAAACTTGATAATGTGTTTACACTTCGCACCTTATCTGATGGCATGAAGATCCAAAAATCACTTAAAACCGGCACTGACCTGACAATCATAGGCGGCGGCTCGATAGGTGTCGAAGTTGCAGCCTCTGCAACAAAACGCGGGATCAATACAACGCTTGTGAACCGCAACTATTCACTCCTCTCACACAACATTGACTCGGACATGTCTGAGATTGTGCGCTCGAATCTTGTGTCAATAGGTGTGGAGGTCATAACCGACACAGTACCCGAATCAATAAACGGCACTACAAAAGTTGAATCTGTCACAATTGACAATAACGATATTTCCACTGATGTCGTAATCATCTCCACAGGTGTGATACCTGAAACCTCACTTGCACAGGACGCAGGAATTGAGATCGGAGAGAGCAATGGCATTGTAGTAAATAAGCATTTGCAGGTAAAAGTAGGAGATGAATTCAATCCGGATGTGTTCTCAGGAGGCGAATGCGCACAGGTTCATAACTTTATAACCGGTGAACCTTTTGTAAGCCAACTTGGAAGCACAGCGCGGCGGATGGCCACCGTGATCGGTGATAACCTGTGCGGCACACATTCAACCTTTGGTGCAATAACAAACCCATGGATATGCGTTGCCGGAGATCTTCAGATAGGAACAGTTGGGATTACGAGCCAGAGTGCCATAAAAAGCGGTAAAAAGATTGTAACAGGTATGTCAAAAGGCTTGACACGTGCCGGGTACTATCCGGGTGGCAGCCAGATATTCATCAAACTGATATTCAGCGACATGTATCTGGTGGGTGCACAGGTGATTGCTGAAGAGGGAGTCAAAGAACGCATCGACGGACTTGCATTTGCAATTAAAAAGAAAGCAACCATCGATGAGATGCTGGAAATGGAAACATGCTACGCGCCCCCGGTGTCCATGTTGATCGACCCGATCATGTATGCGGTTGAGGATGCACACAAGAAAATCCTCGCTATGCTCGGATTAACTTGCACTATATGTTTATAAAACATATACTACAAGAAAATCCTC
>DQIO01000162.1 GCA_020793555.1 Methanosarcinaceae archaeon
GTGATTTTTGCCTATTACTTTTATTTCAAGGCACTTTGTGCCTTGTTCTCTCTGCACTTCTAACCAGTTCTTTGCCCATTTATCCATATTCAGTAATTAGGGAATCGTATTATATAAAAGTATAGAAATAATCGAGTGGAGACGAAAACAAACTAAAAAATTAAGATAAGATATGCCCTATTTCGGCGGAGTTAAGGTAAGATATGGTGAGTTATAAATCGATTTTATTCCCCACATGCGTGGGGATGTTACGTGCATGTTTTTCCAACCACACACACCCATAACCTATTTATAGAACCACACACAGTTAAATTCAATTCATTTACTATTTCAATCTAACATTAATCTTATATCAGGAGGCTTAAAATCAATGGCAGGACAGTATGGCGGTCAGCCAATCGTTATCGTAGATCCAAGCAAAGAGCGCACAAAAGGCAGGGATGCGCTATCCATGAATATCAGTGCGGCACAAGCAGTCTCAGACATTGTGAAAACAACACTGGGGCCAAAAGGTATGGACAAGATGCTTGTCAATGCAATTGGTGACATAGTTCTTACAAATGATGGTGCGACCATCCTCAAAGAGATGTCCATCGAGCACCCGGCTGCGAAAATGGTTGTCGAAGTTGCACGCACACAGGAAAAATCTGCAGGCGACGGTACAACAAGCGCAGTCGTGTTAACGGGTGCACTTCTTGAAAATGCACGTGAATTAATCGACACTGGTGTTCATCCTGCCATGATCGTAAATGGCTACAGGTTAGCCTCCGAAAAGGCTATAATGCTCGTGAACGACTTTGCGGTATCCGTCACAGCAGATGACAAAGATATCCTTAACAAGATCGCAAAAACATCGATCACAGGTAAAGCGATCGAAGCGTATGGCGATCTGCTAGCATCAATATGCGTGGATGCAGTACTCGCAATTCGTGGGAACGGTGCAATAAACATTGATGATAATATCCTAATCACACAGGATTCAGGTTCCACGATCAACGACACTGAATTTGTCGAAGGGGTTGTGCTAAATAAATGGCGTCTTCATCCAAACATGCCAAAAAGGATCGAAAACGCAAAGATTGCACTTGTCGACACACCTATTGAACTTGGCAAAACATTCAACAAATCAAAAGTACAGATACAGTCTGCAGATGAAATGGCTGCATTTGTTGAACAGGAAGAATCTTACTTTAAAACAATGGTCGATGCGATTGTACAGAGTGGTGCCAATGTTGTATTCTGCTCAAAAGGTATTGACGAACACGCAGTACATTACTTGCAAAAAAACAACATCTATGCCACACGCCGCGTAAAAGATTCCGAGATGAAGAACATCTCACTTGCTACAGGTGCACGCATCATTCGCAATATACATGAAATTGAGGCAAATGACCTTGGAAGTGCAGGACTTGTTGAACAGGAAGGCGAATCCGAGGTAGGCAAAACATACATCAAGGAATGTACAAATGCAAAGTCAGTAACAATAATTGTGCGCGGTAGCACCGATCATGTGACTGACAACATTGAGCGTAGCATCGATGACGCACTGCGTGTAGTGAAGAACGTTATCGAAGACGGAAAAATAGTCTCAGGCGGCGGTGCACCTGAGATTGAGGTTGCACTCGGGCTTCGTTCTTATGCCGCATCGGTCGGTGGACGTGAACAAATGGCAATATCCGCATTTGCAGATGCGCTTGAAGCAATACCAAAAGCACTTGCAGAAAATGCCGGACATGATACCATTGACACAATACTCAACCTTCGTGCCAGCCACAGTAATATGAAGAATGCAGGACTGAATGTGTTTACCGGTGAGATCGAGAATATGCTCGATAATGGTGTTGTGGATTCTCTCAAGGTGAAGACACAGGCAATTAAATCCGCATCTGAGGCAGCGACAATGGTGCTTCGTGTCGATGATGTGTTAAAAGCACAAAGTAAGTCCATGGCTGATGTCGATCCTGCGCATAACATCCACAACTATGAGGGAATGTCTGCGCCTTTCCTTGAGAACCGCAGATAAGTGTAAATTTCAAACATTACAGATGGTTTGTAAGGTCAATACCTGATCCTTACAAACCATAAAAACTTTTATAATTTTCAATAGCCTTTTTTGCCTGCAAGGGAAATTTATCCTCAAGATATTCAATAAAATCATCCCTTGAAACGCAGTTTTTTACAACATCAAGCAGTTTTGCAGCAAAATGAATTGAACGTTCACTATTCTTTTGTATCTCAAAAGAAATGCATAAGGCATCCATTTGAAAATGCTTGAGTCGAATGTAAGGTGCGACAGATCCCAAAAGCACACCATCTTTTAGTTCGATGTACGCAGGAACTCCTGTTTTATTGATTCGATTGTCATCTGTCAGTTTTGCGAGATTGGCAGCCGAATATGAGTGTAATTCCACATAGGTATTCGGATGCAGACTGTCAACTGCATCAATTATCCTACTGCCGAGAGTGGTGTAATATCTTTTATCCAAAGTAGAAACATATTCTCCATTGTCTACAATCGGAATAACTGCAAGTGTACCGTTTTCCGGCGGTGTTGTACTTAAATTTAAAAGGAGTTCAGAGGTGTCGCGCCATTCATCACCATGCAACCCTGCGACAAACAGGCGGATTGGTGACCCACTCCCAAAGATTTTCAGATCATTGGGTTTTTCATTATTTGTTATGTTTCAGTACCCCCAACAGTTGTCCCTTTAGTTGCTACTTTACTTGCTATAATGTATATCTCCTCCTTTTTAGATTCCAATACATCAATTATAGTAAGCCCCATAGATTCCATATGACTCAATATTGGTTTTCTGTTCTCACGCTTCTTGATTTTGATGACCTGAAGCAATTTCCCACCCTCTTTTAACAGAGGCAGTATTCTTTCAAGCGCTTTAAGGGAATCTGCCGGTTCAAGGGTCAGATCGCTTAAAATCACATCAATAAGTTCGGGGGACAGTTCATTAAGTGGGATATTGAAAACATCTCCAAATGTAACTGAAACATTCTCATTTTCAAATGCGACTCTGGCAAGTTCCGATCGAAACTCACGACTAAACTCAAGTCCTTTCACACTTGTTGCAATTTCCGATGCAAATGCTAAGAAGCCACCGGCACTTGATCCAATATCAAGTACCTTGTCACCTTTTTGTATTACTTCAATATGTTCTTGAATGCCTTTTAGTTTTAAATAACCGGCTGGCTTGTCCATTCCTTGTGCAACATCGATATCATCATCGATTGAAACATCCTTTGCAGATTTTGTGATGATATTGCCATTTACTTTCACATAACCATTTAGTATTGCCTGTTTTGCACGACCTCTTGATTTGAAATGACCTGTATCTACAAGATATGCATCGAGTCTCATAATATCGGAATGGTGGGGGCGGACTATATATCCTATTGTCCTAGTTCATCCTGAAGTTCATCAATTGCTTTCATGAGGTCGATGGCTTCAGACTTATACTTCTTGGATAATGTTTCATATTCTTCGTCACTGATGTCCCCATTATCCCTGTCTACTTTGATCTCGTTCAATAATGAAAGGACGGCATCGTACCGGGTTTCCATTTCATTAAGGTCAGGTTCTTCCATTGTGACCTCTTCGTCAACATCCAACTCGTTTTCATAATCCTCTGAATAGTCTTCATCATCTTCACTTTTCTTTTTCTTCTGCACAAATGGAAATGCAAGCACTGCCAGAATAATAAGTCCGATCACAATATATGGTAATATGCCACTGATGTTGCTCTTTGACTTTGTGCTAATTGAGAATTCCTTGATTTGAGGAGATGGCCATGAGTGGACAATTGCATTATCCTCAGTTACTATATTGTCCCCCTTAATCTCATTTCCACCTTCATCTTTTATGACAAATTCCATTCCTTGGGCAGGAATGATCTTGACTATAAGGTTGGATATTGGATAATTGACGTATGTGGGATATTGCAGAATCTTGGTGTACGCAGATACAGTATTTTCTCCATCATTGGGAACAAAATATTGTATTGCGTACATAGACATGCCTGCAGAGTTGAGGTGTTCTGCATCATCGAAGCGTACAACGTTTCCTTCCTTTATGTGCGGTATCTGAACTGGTGGTATATTTTCATTCATTGATTGTCGGGAGACAAATACATCGATTGCACTATTCGGCACCCATACCATTAAATCAGTCGTGCAATTTTCTGTTACTTTGAATACTATTGATTCCCGTATGGTAACAAATTCTGCATTTGAGATATCGACTTCTATCAACTCCTGAAGAATAACAATATTATTAATGGTGTTGCCAGATGTGATTCCAGGCATTGAAATTGGTACTGCCGTCTCGCCATCTTGTGCGTACTCTGCAAATGCAAATGCTGTTTGTACCATCAATAAGATACAGATTAAAATACCAAGATTTAGTCTAAATCGCATGAAAAATCTCCTTTATTTATAAGCTGAATGATTGCTGCATGTATTTAATTGTAAGTGTCTAAAAAGTGCTGTACTTACATACACTTTAGATCGTTTTTATTGTCGTTTTTATATGGTGAATATTTACATTAAAGGTATTGCTATTTGATATTCTTTTGCTTGATCACAGTACTTCCGAATAGCCCTACTTCCGATTGACTAAACACTTTTTGCTTTAACTCAAAACAACATCTGAACATTTCAGGAGCAAAAACTATGAGGTTGACATCATCCTAAATGATGGCGAGGTCGTCCCTGTTGAGATAAAATTCAGAAATAATCCAACCGACATCAAAAGACTTGAAAAGTTCATGTCCAAATTTGAAATCGAGACTGGTATTGTGATCACAAAGGATGTCTTAAAAGTCAAAGCCGAGGTCGGAGAGATTTTATTCATACCAGCGTGGTTGTTTTTAAGTGTGTTCAAAAGATCGGATTGGGGATAGTTCACGGAATGGGTGAGTGGCGCTTGGTGGGTCAAATACCACCGAGCGTACGCGAATTTTTCAATGCCCGACATGGAGTTGTTGATAACCGGATGCCGGCTTTTTGTTGAAGGTTGGATTTGGATTATACCTCTACATTATACACAAATTTCTTATGTGCTCCATCGTACCAAAAACCATATAGGCAATACTACCAATTTACCATTATGCATGAAATTGCCAATATTGATAAGTTTGGGCGCATATTGATCCCAAAAAGTATGAGAGAATTGCTTGGACTTAGCAAGTCCAATACTGTATTTATAGAAGACAGAGATCATGAACTTGTTATAACTCCTGTGCACAAAAAAGCGATTGACACGGTTAAAAAAATATCCATGATGAGTTTGCCTGTGGACGATTGGGAATCAATGGAAGACGAGATTGGAAAAGGTGCAC
>DQIO01000161.1 GCA_020793555.1 Methanosarcinaceae archaeon
CTATGCCCCGATCTCTAACATCGGCACCTGCATGTACGCGCAATTGCCCGCGTGTGTTCCTAAGTCTGTGCGCTGACGGCGCAGTGTAGAAACCGATCGGTAATTTTGGAGTCTAATTTAATATGACCTATGCCCCTAATAATAGACACTTGAAAATTGACTCGACACTAGTTGTGGTGCTTGTTCAATTGAAATTGATTGCATTACATAAGGGTTAAGTGCAAATGAACAAAATAAACATTAGCAAGATAGAGATATTATTAAGCGGCATTTTTTTTGGAACAATCCCCATATTTTCTGTTTTTTTGAACAGGCTAGAAATCTCTTCATATCAACAAGTTTTTTTCAGGATAACAATATCCATTTTGATCCTACTCGTCATCATTTTACTGGTTGAGGGATCCAAACTATTAAAAATACGAAAATCAGATATCCTAAAATTTAATTTATTTGGTTTTTTTTTGACAATGGCTTATTTCACATACCTATCTTCGATTTCATTAGGTGTGTCTGCAAGTGAAGCCGTTTTCTTAACATATACCCAACCTTTTTTTGTAATCCTGCTAAGCAAAATAATACTGAAAGAGAAAATAACCACAGTAAAATTAATGGCTGCAACTTTATCCATAGTTGGTGCAGCAATGATTTTGCAAATTTGGATGATTAATACCATGGAATACAAATCACTGATCGGATATTTTCTCGCAGTTCTCAACGGTTTCTTTTTCGCTTCCTATATCGTATCAGGTCGTTATATTGGACTTTCAAGAAAATATAATTTTTTGACAACAACATTTTGGTCATTTGTTCCGGGGCTACTATGGTTAATACCTGGTTGGTTTCTACTAAAATTGATTACAAATGACAAAAACATAGTAGATTTCTCATTTAATCTGACACCATCGGCATGGGGTTTATTATTTGGATTAGCTTTTTTAGGCACAGTATTACCTTATATGTCACTCAACAAAGGACTTCATGAAGTGAAAGCTTCACAGGCTGGCATCCTATTATTGGTTGAGCCAATAAGTGTGGTGTTAATGGGTTTCTTAATTCTCCAAGAAACACTATATTTTTGGCAAATTGTCGGAGCTCTTTTAACTATATTTTCAGTAATAATGGTCAATTTTGAAACTGAAAGTTAAATATATTTAAGTTCTAAAAGTTTTATCCACCATAACGGGTATTTGCATAGCTGATATTCTGATTGCAAAATTCTGATCTATACGAATCGAAACCAATGCTACTGCCGTAGGTGAGGTTTCTTCTCGGGGTCTGGTAATGTGGGCTGTGAATCGACATTCTGACAAAAACAGCTAAACAAATTCAAAAACTGTGCGATGTATTGACCCTTTTCACAAAAACAAAAGTTTCATTTTGTTTTTGTGGCCGATAAAATTTTGGTCCCAATAAACTATACAATTTAAAAAATCTAAAATTTACAAAATGCGGCGTTTACATATTTACTCCACCGCACTTTGTGAATGGCCAGTAACCCTGCCTTGTAGTTTTGTCTAATCGATTCGAATAGAGGTTTTCTCCTCAGGTTCCTGCCGTTTAAAAATAACTTCAAGTACACCGTTTTTGTAAGTAGCTTTTGCACTGTCCTGATCGATCTTGACTGGTAGCTCCACATATTCGGAGTACTTCCGTTCGCCATGTATTGCTTTAAGTTCAACTGTTGATTCGGTTGCATCCAAATGGATGTCTTCTTTCTCGATACCGGGCATTTCAGCAACAACATGTACACTATCCTCAGTTTCAAGAACATCTACAAGTGGTTTTCTCTCACCAATATTAATTTGCTGCCCCATAGGTTTCCCGTCGAATGCCTCAGGTGGAACGTTTCCAAATTCTCGGATCTCCGGTTCTTCACCCGGGTGTCGGGTCACGGAAAATCCATATACGAAAGGCTGGGTTGGAAGATCATCCACGCTGGCACCCATTTCATTTAATATGTGGTCGATCATACTTTCAATATCTTCAAATTGATCTGCTCCAAAAAGATCATCGAACAAGTTTCGTTTTCTTTTCCTGTCTGCCATAATATATCACCTCTATATTTATGTTTTAGCTAATGTAATCTGTTGTTGCTTCATATTTTTCATTTTTCATTTTTTCGTATTCTTCTTGCGGTTCATAATCGTTAGCCGCGTATCTTGCAAATGTTTCTGCGCTTTGTTCATAGAAATTAAGCGAACTTCTTGATGTGGTAGGTTTGACGCGTGACACTGCATGTTCAAAGTGCTCCATTGTAAGCTGTGTCTCCCGAACATTCTTCAACATTTCCGTTTTGTCTGTACCGTGTTTTACAATCTCACGCAGTACAAGCATTGCTGCTTCACGACATATGGCTTCAATATCTGCACCAACGTATCCGCCAGTCATATCTGCAAGTTCGGACAATTTGATCTCATCCGTAATCGGTTTACCCTTAAGATGAATCTTAAATATTTTCTCGCGACTTTCTTTATCCGGCACCTTGACGTAGATAAGCCGATCAAACCTGCCCGGACGCAGAAGTGCAGGATCAACCATGTCCGGTCGGTTGGTTGCGGCTACGATCACAACATCTTTGAGTTCTTCGATCCCGTCCAGTTCAGTAAGTATCTGGCTTATGACGCGCTCTGTGACATGTGAATCGGAACCTGTACCGCGGTGCGGTGCGATCGAATCGATCTCGTCAAAGAATATCACGGTCGGAGCAGCCTGTTTTGCCTTGCGGAATGTTTCCCGGACGGCACGCTCGGATTCACCTACGTACTTACTCAGCATTTCCGGTCCTTTAATGCTGATAAAGTTTGCTTCACTCTCGCTTGCAACGGCTTTTGCAAGCATTGTCTTGCCAGTGCCGGGTGGTCCGAATAGCATGATCCCGCGTGGGGGTTTGGTGTTGATGGCACTGAATAGTTCAGGGTACTTGAGCGGCCATTCAACTGCCTCGATGAGTTCTTGTTTAGATGTATCCAGTCCGCCGATGTCGTCCCACTTAACATGCGCCACTTCTACGAACACTTCACGCATAGCCGAGGGTTCAATGTTCTTCAATGCTTCATAGAAATCATTTTTTTTGACCTCAAGTTCATCCATTATCTCTTGTGGTATCTCGTCCTCGATGTTTATTGAGGGAAGGATTCTTCGAATTGCATGCATCGCCGCTTCCTTACACAGCGATGAGAGGTCAGCACCTACAAATCCGTGCGTGATATCTGCAAGTACTTCGAGATCCAGACCATCTTCAAGCGGCATTCCACGAGTATGGACATGGAGAATCTGCAACCTTCCATTGCGGTCTGGAATGCCAATCTCGATCTCCCTGTCAAACCTGCCGCCGCGCCGCAGGGCTTCATCGATCGAATTCGGGCGGTTGGTTGCAGCGATAACGACAACCTCGCCTCTGGATTGCAATCCATCCATGAGTGAGAGCAATTGCGCAACAACCCTGCGCTCAACTTCACCGGTAACTTCTCCGCGTTTTGGTGCGATCGAGTCAATTTCGTCGATGAATATGATCGACGGGGCATCACGTTGTGCTTCTTCAAACATCTCGCGCAGTTTCTCTTCACTTTCACCGTAGTATTTTGATACGATCTCCGGACCGCTGATGGATATAAAGTTCGCATCGGTCTCGGATGCAACTGCTTTTGCGATCATGGTCTTTCCTGTTCCGGGCGGTCCGTGGAGGAGAACGCCTTTTGGTGGCTCGACGCCGAGTTTCTGGAACAGTTCCGGATGACGCAAAGGCAGTTCGATCATCTCGCGCACAAGTCCGATCTCACGTTTGAGCCCGCCGATGTCTTCGTATGATAGGTGTTCAGTCGTTATGCCTTCCCCAACTGGTTTTTCCTTGAGCATGATTTCGGTGTTGCGTGAAACAATAACAGGTCCGGAGGGGGTTGTTGACATAACAATGAATGACAGGGGGTTGTTGACGGTCTCAACGCGTATGTTTTGGCCGCGGTCTATTGGTCTGCCTTCAAGTATTCGTAATATGTAGCGCACACCTCCGACCAACCGGACAGGTTTTGTGGGTGCCAGTGTTATCCGTTTTGCTTCTTTTGCATCTACCTTTTTGATTTTCACTTTGTCATCCAGACCGACTTTGGCATTGTTGCGGATGTTACCATCAATTCGTATGATGCTTTTTCCTGTATCATCGGGATATCCGGGCCAGACGATACCGTATCCTTTTTCTTTACTTTTGATCTCGATGATGTCACCGCTTGCAACACCTACATTTTCCATCAGGTCTTTGTCAAGTCTGGCAATACCCCTGCCAGCATCCCGATGGTATGCTTCGGCTACCCGTACAACAATTTCATCACTCATTGTTCATCAACTGTTTCGTTTTCAGATTCAAGTATTTTCCAATATTGTTGATTGTCCTTTATAGTATATTCAATGAGCCCTCTTTTAGCCATTGTTAATACTTGCGCACTGATATGGCTTGGATGTATTGTGAAGTTATAGGACAGCGATGCAATACTGTGTTTATTTTTGAGCAGTGCATATAGTATCTCTGCCTGAAGGGGATTGTCTGCAACTTTATCTATCGCATCCATGCAGACGTCCATGAGTTCGGAATATTCGACTTGCAATTCCTGTTGTTTGCGTGCAAGTTCTTCTTGTTTGCTCTTCGTGTTCCGTATTTCATGGTTCAGTTCTGCAAGTATTGATGCAGCGTGCTCTTTTTGCACTTCGATCGTTTCATCATTATCTTGCGTTAAGTGATATCTTGTATTAATTGGAGACGTATGCACAGATACGGCATAAGAATGGGGCGACACCGCTACTTCAATGCGCATGTTGTCTGCGATGTTGAAGTATTTGCGTCTTTGGTCATCCACGCGGCATTCTATGAGTCCTGTATCCTCAAGCATGCCCAGATGATTTATAATTGCCTTCGGGCCAACCCCGAGTCGTCCTGATATTTCACTGACATAACATGGGCGATCGGACAGGAGCTGGAGGATCTTTCTCCTGTTCTTGTTGCCCAGTATGTCAAGCATTTGTGCTGATTCCATATTTTTCCTTAATTTTATGCTTACATGTCAGTCCGACTTTGTGGTGTCCCTTGGGGGAGGACCCAAGGTTAAACAAGTAAATCCAAGCGTTAGCAAGGGTTTATTTGTGGAGGGGAAGATATACACAGAGAGTTAGTAACCAAGGAGTGATGTCATTTGGGTACTAACCTATAGTTAGTGGTCATGATATATAAAGATTGTTGTTAGTGGATCACTAGTGTCGCGTCAACTTTCAAGTGTCGTATTATGAAGGGCATAAGGCACAATTATAAAATCAAATTATTTCAATAATTATATTAGACGCAGATTCACAC
>DQIO01000160.1 GCA_020793555.1 Methanosarcinaceae archaeon
CAAACAACAGTACTTTCCGTATTTTGTGCTACAAGATCGTAATATTTATTGTTTGACATTTTCTGCTACCCCCCATTTGAACTCACTGATGAAATCATTGAACACCTCTTTAAATAAATTTTTATGCTCATCAGGGATATGTTTACTTTCCATTTCTAACAATTTACCATGACTGTATAAATTCACAATTCTTGCAAATTCTTGCTTTTTATCCCCAGTTATACAATCATACCAATTACCATATCCTAAAAAGTTAGCGGTTTTTTCTAATAAGCCTCTAAATAAATTGAAATGATATTTTTGAGCATCTCCTGAGTCAACTGCTTTTTGAATTTCATCCTTTACAAGTAAATGATATCCAAAAGGGGAATCATTTTTTTGTTCTTCAAGTTTAAAGTTTATTTCATTTTTCGATAACAGGTAAAGAAATTTTTTATAATTCCCATCGCGTTTAAAAGAATTGAAAAAAATATTGTAAAATAAAGCGTGATGAGTTGTTACTAAAAATCTTAAATGATTATTATTATTTGATTTAATAAGATTGATTATTTCTATTGCTTGAGTAATGATTTTAGTATCATCTATAGATGAAACAGGATCATCAATAATTATATATTCTAAATCATTGAATAGATTAGTTGATCTATCATCTTCATTAATATTTAATTCTTCAATTGCTGTTTCTAAGATCGTATGAAAAATAGACCATATAAAAATATTTTCCTCACCTCTGGAAATTTTGATATTTGTTTTACTTTCATCTGATAGAAGATAAAATTTGATTTTTCCCTCGTCTAAATTAAATTCTGGTTCAATTTTAGTATTAAGAATATTCTTAAAATTATTAATAATCTTTTTATCAAGCCCTTCATCGTTAATTAATTGTGATTCCCAAGAACTAGAATCAAAAAAAAGAGTATAATCTTCATTATCCCATTTAAATAAATCTTCTAAAAATGCATTATAGCATAATACTTTAATTTTTGTGGTTTCACTTTCTTCATTTAACTTAACAAATTCATTTGATAATCTAGTTTTTCCAGTTCCATTAAACGCATACAAAACTGAAATCTTTTTTTTAACTGAGCTTGAATTTAGATTACTTTTTATTTTGTCAGCAACGGCTTCGATTGAAACAAATTCACTCATTAGCTTTGACCTCATTGAAAGTTAAAAGTTTTTCTCTGTAATATTCATATTGTTTTCTTCGTGATTCTAATTCTGCGGGAAGACCTATTGAAATGTCATTAACCAGAGCATCAAATTTGTCAAGTAGTGCAACTATTTTTTCTTGCTCTTGAATTGATGGGAGAGGAATTTTATATGCTTTTATAATGCTAGAATTTAAATCTCCTCTTGCACCTTGTCCAAGGTTTTTTATGTATTCGTACTGATTCCTAACCCAATAAAATACATACCTATAATTCGCTTTTTTAGCATCAATCTCTAAACAAAGACAATGTTGATTGGTTGTAAGTGGAATTTTATTAATTGCAGAACGACCAGCAGTAGCACCAGAAATTGCTATGATGACACAATTTTCAGGAATCCATTTCACAGCAGTTTTTTTCAATGCGATTTGGGTTATTTTTATTTCTGTTTCATATATATCAACAAAACGTACTTCTTGTGTTCTTAACCAAGGAATATTCCCTTCATTATAAAATTCTGGTTTATTTGCCAGTGGTGTTGCACCAGAATATGATTTAATTATTATGTCTCCTAGCGAGCTTATAGTCACATTGTCTCCAAAAGTCAATAATTCATCTCTGTAATATTCATATTGCTTCTTTCTCGCTTCCAGTTCCGTTTCCAGTTCCGTTTCCAGTTCCGTAAAATTATCAAGAATTTTTACAATTTTTTCTTGAACGGCGAGGGGCGGGAAAGGGATTTTGATACTTCGCAGATTTTTTTGATTTATTTTTGGTGGCATACCGCGAACTATTTTAATTACATCCGTTTCCTGTAAACAGAAATAAACAAATCTTAAAAGTGCTATATCTTTAATTTCACTCAAGACATGAGCGTGATTATTAACCCAAATTTTTCCAGTTGCCCAATTTAGCACTGGTGAACCGTCTTTATTAATTACACTACCATCTTCACCCATTAACAAAAAAGTCCCGTCAAAAATATAATCTTTAACATAACCTTGAATACCATTTGCCCCGTAATAAGGAATATCGCCACTTTCCCGTTTGTCTCTTGTTACAGGTTTACGTTGATTGTCTAAAATATTTACAACTTCCCCCAACTCTTTAAACTCAACACCCTCCGGGCAAAGGTCATTAATTAATTTATCAATTTTATTCATCTGTTTAACCCTTGTTATTTTTTACCCTTTGGTTTTTGTTTCTCGGCTTTTACTTTTTGCTCAACCTTTTTCTGCACGGTCTTGATTACATCCAAATAATCCCGCTCTGCTGATGAAATGGTTTTTGACTGAAACTTTTTATATTCGGTTTTTACTTTATTCAAGGCTTTTTCATGGCTGATGCTTCCTGCATTTTGTAATAGTTGTTCGCCGGTCGCCGTCAAAATACCGTCCAAATGCAGAGCCCAGTCCTTCATTTTCATAGGGATCTCCCGTTCTGCTTGTCGCTCTGCAAAATCCAGATACCCGGAAACGATTTGGTTCAATGCTCTTAGTTCTTTTTCTTTCAAATAATTCTTAGCAATTACAGCATCGACTAAATGAGGTCTATCGCCCGAAAATGTCATCAATCCCATAAATTCTTTTTCTGCGTCAACACGCGAGTAGATAAGCTCAGAAGCAGTCTGTCCGTGAACCGCATAATGAATTTTGTTTTGTACTTTTTTAAAAAACGCTATAGATTCATCGGCATTCGATTTGTAGTCAATGCTCGTGGCATAAATATCCAGTATTTGGCGATAAAAAACTTTTTCGCTGCTTCGAATATCACGAATGCGATTAAGTAGCTCTTTCCAGTACCCTCCGCCACCGGCTTGCTTAAGACGCTCATCGTCCATAACAAATCCCTTTTGGATATATTCCCGCAGGCGTTTGGTTGCCCACATTCTAAATTGGGTACCGCGTATTGATTTGACCCGATACCCTACGGAAATAACGACATCAAGATTATACAGATTCACATCTGACATCTGGGTTTTTCCCTCTATTGCGCCGTGTTTAGTGGTTGTTCGGAATTTCCGAATAACCACAGTTTCATCTAATTCGCCGTCGATAAAAATGTTTTTGATGTGTCCACTAATAGTTGATTTTGCTTTATCAAACAAAGAAGCCATCTGCCCTTGTGTTAGCCAAATAGTTTCATCTTCAATACGCACCTCAATCTTTGGCGTACCGTCATCAGCTTGATAAATTATTATTTCGCTATTGGATTTATGATTGTTCATATTATTTTGCACCTTCAATATCACCCACAATTTCATCAATCGCTGTTCTAAGTTCGCTTTGCCTTTTTACAATCTGAGAAATTTCATTATTTAGCTCTTCAATATCAATAATCTCTCGCATATCTTCTGCTACTACATAACTTGAAACTCCAAGATTATAATCATTTTCTGCAATCTTTTCGTTATCTACTAATTTAGTAAAATATTCTGCATCTTCGCGAGTTTTAAAAGCATCTAATATTTTGAGACGATTTATATCACTTAACTTATTTTTATTTCCACCACGCATAAACTCTGCAGAAGCGTCAATAAATAAGGTTTTATTGTTATTTTTACTTTTTTTAAGAATAATTATACAAGTCGCAATAGTTGTTCCAAAAAATAAATCGGGAGGTAATTGAATAACACAATCAACATAATTATTATCAATAAGATATTTTCTAATCTTCCGCTCCGCTCCACCACGATAAAGAACGCCTGGAAATTCAACAATTGCAGCAGTTCCACTTGTGGACAACCATGAAAGCATGTGCATAGTAAAAGCTAAATCTGCCTTGCTCTTTGGTGCTAGTACTCCCGCAGGAGAAAAACGAGGATCATTAATTAAAAGCGGGTTAGCGTCACCCTCCCAGTTAATAGAATATGGAGGATTGGAAACAATCGCATCAAAAGGTTCATCGTCCCAATGTTTTGGATCGGTAAGAGTATCACCGTGAGCAATGTCAAAATTATTGTAATTAATATCATGCAAAAACATATTTATACGGCAAAGGTTGTAAGTCGTTAAATTGATTTCTTGACCATAAAAACCTTGACGAACATTTTCTTTTCCAAGAACTTTGGCAAATTTAAGAAGTAATGAGCCAGAACCACAAGCGGGGTCATATACTTTATTGACTTCTTTTTTACCAACAGTTGCAATTTCTGCTAAAAGCTCACTTACCTCTTGAGGGGTATAAAATTCTCCACCAGATTTCCCTGCATTGCTTGCATACATACCCATCAAATATTCATACGCATCGCCAAAAGCATCAATCGTGTTATCATCATATTTGCCAAGATTGAGACTTTCAATGGACTCTAAAAGTTTAACAAGCTGTTTATTCCTTTTTTCTACCGTGTTTCCTAATTTATTAGAATTGACATCCAAATCATCGAATAATCCTTTTAAATCATCTTCACTTTCTGTCCCTTTGGCAGAACTCTCAATTGTCTTGAAAATTGTTGCCAAAGTTTCATTTAGATTAGCATTAGCACTAGCATTTTTTGTAACATTTACAAAAAGGTCGCTGGGTAAAATATAAAATCCTTTTTCTTTAACAGTATCAGCCCTACCAAACTCTGCATCTTGGTCAGAGAGTTTAGAGTAATCAAAATCTTTTCCCCCAGCACGACATTCATCATCATTGATATATTTAGTTAAATTCTCACTGATAAAACGATAAAAAAGCATACCTAGTACATATTGTTTAAAATCCCAACCATCGATACTCCCCCTTAAATTATTGGCGATTTGCCAAATTGTTCGATGTAATTCTGCTCGCTCTTGTTCTTTTGTCATAGTAACTGCCATTTATAAGTTAAAAGTTATTTGTATCATATATATTTTATTATGTTTTTCAAGTTATAAATTAATTGTTTTTGGAAGTATTGTAAAGAAAACACAAGATTATCCCCATCTTTTTTTCAAGAAAGTCACCTTCGGTAACTAATCTCTAAAGCATTAATACTAAGCCATTCATTCAACTTTCTCTGACTTTTAAACTCTTTTGGTGGTGTTTTATCACAATACCACACAAATATAATATTACATTTACAAAAAGGACAGCATTTCACCCGTTCAAGCCCAAATTTATGCAAATTTAACTGCTTTATACTTGATTTTGTTAACGGAATGACATTTGATGATTTTATCGGTGACAAATTGTCACCGACTGAAAATTGG
>DQIO01000159.1 GCA_020793555.1 Methanosarcinaceae archaeon
CAAGACGCTGATTAACACAGATTTACGCTGATTCTACCTTAAATCTGCGTAAATCAGCGTAAATCTGCGTCTAAAAAAAATGTTAAAATTGCTGTATTATGGAATTGTCTTATATAATCTATGCCCTCCATAATTGACACTTGAATGTTGACGCAATACTAGGAACAAATCCGTTAAAATCAGACCTTAGAGGGATTGAAACGTGCGAGAAAAAATTGTCAAACCTATAATTTTAATTTTGGAAGATATATTTTCAGCGAATTATCCATAAAATTATAAGAAATATAAAGCATAATACGGATTTACATCCCGAGATATGCCTCTTTGACGTGTTTATTGTCAAGCAGTTCACTGCTTGCACCCTCAAGGGTAATTCGGCCGGTTTCAAGTACATATCCCCTGTTTGAGACTTCAAGGGCGTGATGGATATTCTGTTCGACCAGTAGGACAGTCACGCCCTGACTTTTCAGGGTCTTGACGATCTCAAACACTTTGTTGACCAATATCGGTGAAAGACCCAGAGACGGTTCATCCAGTATCAACAGTTTAGGACGTGACATAAGACCTCTGGCAATGGCCAGCATTTGCTGCTCGCCTCCGCTCATTGTACCGGCAGACTGATTCTGTCTTTCTTCTAATCGTGGAAATAGCTCAAAAACCCATTTGAGAGTATCTTCTTTTTCGGTAGATGTATATGCCCCCATCTGGAGATTTTCCATTATTGTCATTCTGGGAAACAGATCTCTTCCTTCAGGCACCAGTGCGATACCGTCTTTTACAATCTGGTGTGTAGGTGCCTGATGGATCTGTTTTCCATCAAATTCAATAATTCCTGATGTAGGCTTAAGCAATCCCATCAAGGTTTTGGCAATGGTGGTTTTACCTGCACCGTTAGGACCTATAATGGTAATGATCTCTCCGTCATCAATTTCGAAGTTCACATCCCACAGAATTTGAACAGAACCGTATGAAACATTGATATTTTCAAATTTGAGCATTTCAGAACCTCTTAAAAGATATACTTTTCACCCAGATACGATTCAATTACTGTTTCGTTGTTTGCGATCTCTTCAGGTGTACCATCGGCTATCTTTTTCCCATAATCCAGCACCACTATGCGGTCAGATACGCCCATTATGATACGCATTATGTGCTCTACCATGAGCACGGATGTACCGTTGTCACGCATTTTTTTTATAAGTTCAATCGCCTGAAGACTCTCTTTTGGGTTGAGGCCGGTAGTCACCTCATCCAGCAGGATTAGTTTTGGGTTTGTGGACAGGGCACGTGCCAGTTGAATATACTTGAGTTCCATCAGGTTCAGGTTCTTAACAGGCAGGTGGGTCTTATCTTTTGGAAATCCTATGAACTCTAGCAGTTCAATTGCTTTTGTTTCTGCACTTTTCATGTTTCCATTATCTTTATCACCGAACAGCGCCCCAACCATTACATTTTCCAGCGCTGTCATTTCAGGGAATGAATGTATCAACTGGAAAGTTTTGGTGATGCCTAGTTTGCAAACCTTGAATGGAGGCATTTTGGTAATGTCGTTACCGTCGAAAGTAATGGAACCCGAATCCGGTTTGTATACTCCACTAATAAGGTTCAAAAGCGTTGATTTTCCTGCACCGTTTGGTCCTACCAGACCTACGATCTCACCTTCGCCTACATGGAAGTCTACATCTGAAACGGCTACAAGGCCACCAAAACTTTTTGTAAGGTTTTTTGTCTCCAGCAAAATGATCACCTTTTGAGTAAATCCTACCTTAAGTAGGGATTTCATCGTTCTGCGGCATTTATGGTATGATATAATATAGACTTTTCCGAATTACACGTATGGACCTACTAAAAATCCATGATGATTTTTTTTTAGATCTTACTGCTCAACGGCTAACTGGAAGTGTCAACCCGCCATAGGGCATGATGCACACTTTTGCATCAGGTTTGTTATTCAAAACTCCATCCAGTACTTCCTGAACGCTACTTGCAGGTTTAAAAAATGCATTTAAGGCATCGGCATCGGACAGGTCAGACACAAGATAAAGGTCATATTTCTTTGCAAGCTGTGCAATAAGTGCAGCTTTATGACCGCCAAACTCAAAAGAATGTTCGAATTTCATTATTGCATCATCAGGCGTCTTTGATTCATTGTTCCAGTGCTCATAAACTGCATTGCCAAGTCCTTCAGAGCACTGTGCAGCAAGTATTATTGTACCGCCTTCAACAACTGCATTTTTTGCATTGTCAAGCGCTTTGTGTGCCTGGAATATGTTTATATCCTTTGGATGACCGCCGGGTGAAACAATGACCACATCGGCAGGTTCAGCATTTATTTTGTACATGTTATCTACATGCATAACCCCCATCCGATGCGCATCAACTACATGACCCGCAGTTGCGTACACGATCTCCTTTTTACTGTTCAGCACAACATTCAACAAAAAATCAACACCAACATGCTTTGCTGCCTCTTCCATATCCTGCCGCACAGGGCTATCGATTCGCCCGGTGGAAGATTTTATATCTATCATCATCTTATGGTTTGCAATGATGGACTCTCTTGAACTTACACCGGGCAATATTGCTTTTGCACCTCCACTATATCCGGCGTAGTAATGGAATTCAATATTCCCCATACATACAACGATATCAGCGTCCAGTACTTCCTCGAATATCTCTATGGGGGTACCACGGCTCGTTTTACCAACATTTCTGCATCGTGTGTTATCATGTTCGATGCATCTTATGCGCCTGTAAATATTCTCTCCAACGATTGCTTCCATTTCCTTATCAGTCTGGTTCCTGTGTATCCCAAGTGCAAAAATAATAGTAATATTCTCATCCCTGACACCGCCACGATTAAGTTCTTCAAAAAGCAGAGGCAGCATTTGTGCGGTCGGAGTTGGACGGGTCGTATCGCTTACAATGATAACAACGGATGTATCAAAAGCCACGATCTCACTAAGACGCCCACAATTCACCGGATTTTCCAGTGCTGCTTTGATCTGTGAAATTCCATCTGCTGTGACTTCTGATTCAGAAGGCATTATTGTGTCTGTAAGATTCTTATCTGGTATATTAACACTTATACTGCCATGTCCAAATGGCAGATTTATCGCACTCATGCGGCATGAAAAGTAATTGATTCTATAAAGTGTTGTTGAAACATCCCCACGAATCAATTAAGTAGAGATATAATATCGTTTGAAAAATGTATAATGAAATTGGCAAAAGTCGTATGACGAGCATATAGAGGGGATAGATGTATAAAAAAAATCGACTTTTACCTATTCTAATATTCAACATCATAGGATATAAAGCTAATCACATGTCATATTTGAAGAAAGTTCTCGCCACTTGCCTTATTCGGTTATTTCTTCAATGTCGATGATATGATCTTTGCTCCGCAAACATTATATGATAACCCCTATATAAAATTGAAACCGAATGAGAATTGGTGTAGTTATACATGGGCCTGAAGTAATCGATTCGGGACAGGCAAAGACGATTTTGGACATATTATCTGCTGAGGGTGAAATCAGTGCCATACTTGGCGGCACCATGGGAAGAACAGCAGTTATCGATGCCGGTCTGGAAAATATGATCGACACAAGCCAGCGCTTAAAACCAAGTGAGAGTATTGGCGCACTATCCGCGACAAGTGATGTGGTTTATCTGTTAAATCATGGCAAAAATATTGAAACCGGACGTGCATTTGGGAGTATCGTCATATCGAACCTTCAGGATATGGACAACAAACCGATTGTACAGATAGAAAGACCAGGATGTCAGGATGGTGAGATAATCTCATGGAATATAAGTGCATGCACACATGCCATGAGAATGTCGTCCGTGTTGGGCATAAAAGTATCGGAACAACCTATACTTACCGCCGCACCAGTGCAGATCGAAACTGACGGACAGTGCATCATGCGGAAAATATCAGGTGTGCATGTGGGTGAGAATATACTTGTAAATGGTGTTGTTATTGGCAGGGCGGAGTCGGAAAACATTGGGATTGTGGTTAAGAATGGTTTCGTGACATCAATTGCAGGCGGCACTGTTAAAAAGCATGGGATTGAAAAACTTCATGATTATGAGAACAATGCTCCAATTGATATAAGGACTGCATGGGTAAAGAGCGGCTCATTGCGCAGGAGTAATTATACACCACGTATTGGAAGAAGTGTTGAAAACACTATAAGGTCAGGCTCAGGCTCAGACTCAGGCACAGGTGGCAAAGTGGTCATGATCGACCATGCGGCAGAACATTGCTTCGAACTGGCTGATGGAGCACAATTTGCGGTTACTGTGGGTGATGATACTACCGCAATTGCAGGCGATATTCTTTATAGGGTTGGTATACCGATCATTGGCATCACTGATGGCGATTTTGATGGCTTGTCACATAATACAAAAATTTATCCAGGTTCTACGATCCTGCGTCTTAGGTCAGGACATGATGATATGGTAGGCAGGCGCATCAGTGAGAAACTATTTGGTGGAAAGAATACAGTTATATTTGATACATACGAAGCACTTGAGAGAAAGGTGATGGATATTGCAGGTGATTCGATTATATCATCTGCACATTATTGATACTGGACCATTTCAAATTAATTACAATCAAAAAAAAACACAATTTTAATAGATACACCTAAATAATAGACTGGTGATTATTATAATCAGTATAAGATTACATAAATCTTATATAGAATTGATTTATGGAATGGGGTACTATGAAAGAATTTGAAGTGAAAATATTAGATGACTACGACCAAAAGTTCGTAAGTGCATTGAAAGATCTGGGTATGTCAAGAAACATTGCGACTACATTAACGTATCTCACTAATGTTCCAGAGGCATCATCACAAGAAATTGAAATGAGTACAGGTTTAAGGCAGCCGGAAGTAAGTGTTGCTATGCGACATATGCGCAAAAATGCATGGGTTAAAGTACATGACAAGAAAACAGCCGGAAAAGGAAGACCTACAAAGATATATTCCTTATCGGCACCTGTTGATCAGATCATACAATATTATGAGAACAGGATATTGGAAGAGACACATGCAACAATGACGGCAATCGATAAACTAAAGAATATAAGTAAATTGGTTTGATCAATATTATCTAAGAAAATAAAAATTGTATTTGTATAGATGATATTTTTAGTGTAAAATTCGAATCTATACGAATCGAAACCAGTGTGACCGCCGTTAGGCGGCATTTTCCATAATATACTGTCGTGAAGAAGCTAAATCGTTAGTAAATATCTTATTGGCAATGATGGAATGCGGGATGCGCTT
>DQIO01000158.1 GCA_020793555.1 Methanosarcinaceae archaeon
CATCAAGTTCTCCTTTTTCTAAGAACAACATGGAAATTCGTTCTTTGATTGCTATGGGTTTTAATTTAGGAAGCATTGTGATTCCTCATATTGATGGACGCCGCACCATTATCAAACCGCAGCCAAACCCCTTTGCAGGGCCAATACCGCCGTATAGAGCTTCCTTAAAACGCTCAGGGTCAGTAACAGTTAATAATCCGGTAAAATCAATCGTGCTGATATTTACCTGATGTTTTCCCTTTGCTTTGTAAAAGCGCTCTTGGCGATAGCCATCTACTCTGATCTCATTCGCCCCCACCATAAATCCATACTGCTCCCCTTTTCGTGCCAACCACTCAAAACCTTGTTTTTGGACAATCTCTGCTTCCAACGGCCATTCCTCTCTTGGAATACCTTCCTGCTTTAATTGATTCTTAGCATTCATAACCACATCATGACGATGCTGTTTTTTATTCTCATCGCGCTTTGTGCGAATTGGATTGGCACACAGTGAAAACGATAGCCTCTGATCAGCATGCAAAGCAGGTTCGTAATTCTTGGATTCAACCTGCCATACTCCCCCCGTATTTTCAGGAATGCGGTCAGACACACAGTAAAACGTTGGCAAATTCTCTGATTTTTCCTGTCGATACAAAAAATCCCTGCTTCTTTCTGGGCCGTCTGAAAATAACGACCAAAGCAAATGATGAGTTTGATAGGTATTGCCTAAACTTTTCCAGAAGTCTTTATTTTCAGATGCACCCGATTGCAACCTGATCCTACTCATATACATCAATCATCCCTCCCACTTGGCTGTACAACAGCAAAATGTTCTTTTCGATCCGCAAACTGCCATCGCTTGCGACTCAACGGATCATCACGCCGTGTTATTGTATGCAGTGCCGGTACACCGGCATCATGAGTCCCTTCCCAGTATAATCTCATACTGTCATCTTTTTGCAGATTGTCAAGAAGAGGATCTGAATTCATCGTGTTTAACGCATCATATATATTCGCGCCACTAACTACTTTTGCATCAACAGGCATAGCCAGAGGACAGGATTTTCGTCCAAGGTACAGAACAAACTCAGGTTCCTTCAGTTTTTGCGCCAGATTTTCAAGGGAATATGGAACTTCATCCGCCTTACCCCATAAACATACAGTGTACACTGCATCGCAATAATAATCCCTTGTAGAAAGAATTGTTTTCAAATCCTTTTTCGATACCGCCAATTCATCCTTTCGCGTAGCAAAACATTTCTCATTCTTGCCCTTGCCGGAAGGAGGAACCTGTGAAGTATGGTAATCCCGAAGCATCGTGCCTGATGCATCCACCCGCACAGCAAAATCATATGACTCTGCCATTTTCCGAAGATTCATCTCTTCATCCCTACGAATCCCAATACTTGCCGCCAATAATCCCATGACAGCTGATTTAGAAGGATGATCAAATGTGGGACGATATGTACCCACTGCAACATCACCCCAGGAAGCCATAGGACCATAAAGACGAAAAACCAGATATTTCGTCATATTATCGCCCCTATGCTTTTACAAAATCAAGAACCTTGGATAATGAACCTTCGCCTGTATGCGCATTCATTTCGCAATTAGATTCGCTACATTTCCCATAGACCTTTTCCATCTTTTCATTCGTATCTTTCAAAGCAGATATGGATTCATCCAACAAATCCTTTCCATTCAATGCCTTAAGGAATGCAACAGACAATGAACGTGGCTGCTGAATACCTTTTTCTGCCATAATATATGACGCATATGCACGGGATGCAAAACTATTCTGTTTGCCGGTTGGAGCAACTTTTGCAGCAGCTTCCACCAAAGCCTGCAATGTTTTATTCACCAAATCTTCATTCCCACCAAGATTATCTGCCAAAAGTGTGCGGTTAATGCAGACATAATTGTAGAACAGACCGGAAGCAAATTCCAATTCCCCTATATGTGCAGCGCCTGCATTATCCTCACCATTGTTCAGGTCATCCACAGCAGTGAAATAATCATCTTCCACAGCTACTTTATGCACTGTGATTGCATGAGAAACCTGAACAGCCGCTTCGGTATTGTACATGGGGCTGGATGCAAGCATACGTCCAAACATAGCAATGTCCGCAGCGGTGTGTTTTTCTCGCAAAAGCAGTAAGTCATCTTTAGTAGGAGTTTCACCACTTTTAGCTAATTTCTCCAAAAGTGAATCAATCAGAATTATTTCCTCCTGACTGAAGTGAGCCAACTGTTCAAGTTTTAAATCACCAAAAGGCTCATTTTTGACTTCTTCAGCATCTTCATCCTTACTTTTCTTAACAGTTTTTACCTTACCAAAAACACCTGCAATTTCCTGTGCATATTTCTTTGCCTTGGACTCTGATATTGGTGAGAATCTTTTATCTGCTTCGCCGTTATTTTTAATTGTATCCGCTAAACTGCATCCGGCAGTTAATGCTTTGTAAACATAAACTCCTATTTCTTTTGTACGAATTCCAATATGTCCTGACAGAGCTTCCTTAAATATATCTGACTCCCTCCATGCTCTTTTCAGACTCTGGGATGATACTCGAAGCCTCTGGGTCCCTCCCATCACAGCTGTTTTTGGTCTTCCGAGGTCGTCACGATTCAGATTCGATGGCGGATACGATGCTAAAATATGTAGTTGTATAAATTCACTCATTGTTTATGTCCTCCTCTTATAAAATTAAATATTGGTTTATTAGTTTGTCAATTTAGAAATGTATTAATTTATGATTCTGATGGCGCTTTATCATAATATTTAAAAGCCCATTCCTTGCGTGCGAAATCATTGACATCCCACCAGTATATGCTATTTGCAAGTACAGGAATATTCACAGTTCCGTCAAGCATGTGTATAATGCGTATCAATGGCTCGAATAGATCGGTATTATCCTGTACCTTTAATATACGTCGAAAACGTAATCCACTAACACAAGCGGTAGTGCTTCCCGACTTTGGGGTAGCCATTTGTGCTGCAATATGTACACGCTCATTATTGCTCCTTACATGAGACAGGATGCCAGCGATCAAGGCCATCGAGTCTTGATTCACATAGCCAAATTGTTTAAATTTCAGTCTAAGTCGATGAAATGCCGGATTAAATGCAACTTCAGTGGGGTTATGGCAACGTCTCAATGCAGCCCTGTCCCCACGAGAATTATCCAACTCATTCCACCACTTCAGCAATGCACCATGCGCATCTTGATTAGATACGAATGATAAACTTTTAGTTTGTTCCATATTCAATTTACCTCACATTGTATTTTGTTAAATTTATGATTTGAGGAATTTAATAATCATTATTTGTAATTGGTTTGTCAGGCAAGTCCAAAATTTCGATAATTTTTTTGTTCTTTTTCTGATTGAACTTACGTAACTTTCTATGAGCTAAAGCAATACGTTTTGGATCAGCAACATCTATCTGATTTGATTGTGAATAATCATCAAACAATTTTTCCCCGATTCGGAATAATGTATTGAGCCATTGAAGTTTAATCTCAACAACAGAATCAATATCAATACCAGCCCCACCAGAAAGTGAAATGCGCAATTTTTCCAGTGTAGCATAAAACTCTGATTCAGTATTATTCCAGAATCGGTTATCTATGAAAGAAAAATCACCCTTTACATCTCCTGGTCTCCGGAACATGGATTCTTTCACATATTTTCGAACATTACTCGCTACAAGCTCGGAAGTTTTTATCAATTGCTCAATAATCGATTCATAATTTTCACGAATACTCTCATCAACATTAATTAGAGGCATTTTTCCTTCATACCAACATCGAGCTTTCATATTATCAAAATCATATCCGAACGCCCACAATTGCAGGGATTGTTTATCTTCTAATCCCTGTTGCCGTGCTCTGAATGTATGCACTACCGTAGCCGGTTCGTTTCGATTCGCATTGTCATTTTGCACCAATCCTAACCAATGGCGAAAACTTATTCCACCTTGATTTCCATGTCTGGGAATTAGCACATTTTCTTTATTTGTGCCATGAGGTGTAAGTGTGTGGCGCCAACCTCCTTCATAATTTGTGCCATAGTTCTTTGCAATATAACTTGTAACCAAATTGTTTGAATCACAACCACACACATCACAATTACCTGTTTCATCCGAATCGAAATTCAAGACAATCCTTCGAGGCATCCCCCAGAACATTTGTGCGGGATGTGCATCTTCGGGTGTGGTTAATTGATCTTTCTCACTGGTGCGAGTTGGTCCCATCCATGGAAAGATGGCAGCATCCTCAGTCAATGAAGAATTTCCACAATTATCGAAAAAATCAGACTCATTTAGCACATTAAGCCATATAGTCTGCCAGAGCGTGTCACCCGTTACTATAGTAGTCAGTGGACCACCCCCTCTTAGAGATGTTCTATACCCTTTACCTCCACTGGGTGCATTCGTTTGCAATGTTAAAAGCGCCATAGCACTACAGGTAAAACACATTCTTTTTACAGAATCACGTTTAATAAAATGATCTGCATTAGATTTGATAGTTTCATCACCTGGAATCTCCACAAGTAATTTATCTATCTGATTGCTTTTCGCTTCATCAAGTTCAAAATCCTGCATAAATCGAGGAGCATCACCATTCAGATTAAAAGCATGAGACACATTTGCAAAAGCAGTTTTTAGTTCATCCGTTTCAGGCGGTTTATCAAATCCGGTTCTCCAACCCTTATCTTTTTTTGGAGCCATTGTTGTCTGCACCAAACCGATTAAAAACTGAATCAACGCCCCATTAAAATCTGGTCGATTGGCATCCAGACTCACAATAGGATTTGAGGCAATATTATCAGTAACCTGCCACGGAGCAATCATTTCCTGTGTCCCATCCAATCTTCGCACTGGAATCCATTTTTCATTTATCAAATTAAATACCACTATTTTAACACCTCTTAATTTTCCTGAATAGTACTAAGTCCGACAATAGAATCATAAATAACCTGAATACGCTCCCCACGTTCATTTATTGCAAACCCCTGCCACTTATCCCCTTCTGCTTTAGATAATGGTATGATCACAGCCCATTTACCCTTATCGGGCATCGAATTCATTGCTTGTTCAAGCCCTGCTTTCAAATCTCCATCATATTTTACCATATCCTTAATCTTTCTCTGGCTTATGCTAACCTGACTGAAATCCCATGCATACTTTTCATCTGCCATCCAGGGAATTATAGTCTCCCCGTCCCATCTTGCAAGGCGCACATTTGTTGTTAATTCCCCAAGACGTGTTGGAGTTT
>DQIO01000157.1 GCA_020793555.1 Methanosarcinaceae archaeon
GCCCGTTCCGGCATTGGTTATGAGATATTCAACGAAGCAGTGGATAGTGGATATACCAAATCCAAAACTTTAGAGGAAAATGAGATGGAGCGGGTTGATCTTACCGAACGCCAGCTTGTAATACCTGATTCTAAAAAGGTGATAAGTCTTGTTGGTCCAAGGAGGGCGGGGAAGACATTCTATTTTTATCAGTTGATAAACAATCTTCTTGAAAGCAACATCGATCGGACTCAGATATTGTATATCAACTTTGAAGATGACAGGATACTACCGCTAAAAAGTAGTGACCTGAATGCAATATTGGAGGCATATTATGAGCTATATCCCGGTAATACGGGGAAAATGCTCTACCTGTTCTTCGACGAGATACAAAATGTTGACAACTGGGAAATATTCATAAGACGCATAGATGACACGAAAAATGCGAAAATATATATCACAGGTTCAAGTTCAAAATTGCTAAGTCAGGAGATCGCAACAAGTCTGAGGGGGCGGACTCTTTCTTATCATATGTATACGCTTGGTTTTGAGGAGTTTTTAAGGTTAAAACAGGTAATACTTGACAGGGATTTTGAGTATACTGAAAAAAGATATCTTGTCAAGAATCTGTTCAATGAATATCTCTACACAGGTGGTTATCCTGAGGTAGTACTCGAATCAAAGGTAATGCAAAAGGAGATACTCAGGAATTATTTCGAGATGATTGTTTATAGGGATATTGTAGAGCGATTTTCGATAAGGAATACTATTCTTCTTAAAAATCTCCTGAAATTTTTGATCACAAATATCAGTTCACCATTCAGTTTGAACGCATATTACAGGGCTGTGAAGAAGGATCTTGCAGTTGGCAAGGAGACGATCATTGAATATCTTTCACATCTTGAAGATATCAATGTGATATATCTTGTTCCTTTTTTCAGTTATTCGCTAAAGAAGCAGCAGGCTAATCCCCGCAAGGTATACTGTGCGGATAACGGACTACGGAATGCGGTATCGTTCAGTTTTTCAAAAGATGAAGGTCGTCTGGCTGAGAACCTCGTATTTCTGGAACTTAAAAGAAGGGGCAAAGAGCCGTATTACTGGAAGAATACCGGTGAGGTGGATTTTGTTTTCAGTGATGATGAGAACATGCTCCATGCTGTGAATGTTTCATATACCGATGATCTGGCTGAGCGAGAGATGAAAGCATTATTTGAATTTGCAGAGGAGTTTGGAACAAAGGTCAAAGACCTGATCCTGCTTACAAAAGACACGGAAAAATCGGAGGATGGCATAAGGTTTGTACCACTGTGGAAGTGGATGCTTGGGGATTATTAATAATTTTGATGCCTACTGTCGTGTCAATGATACAAGATCGTTAATATATTATTTGACACTGTCCAATTTTCGAGTTTTTTTTAAGACGCTGATTCACACAGATTTACGCTGATTTAAGGTTGCATCTGCGTTAATCAGCGTAAATCTGCGTCTAATATATTTGTTGAGACTACTGTATTTTGAAACTGTTTAATAATTATCTATATGCCAAATAATAGACACTTTAAAGTTGACACGACACTACCGCCAGCAGTTCATGTAAATTCTGCACAGACCTAAGAGCAGCCGAAAATTCAGACCTCTCTTTTGGCAGTTGCCCGTTCCGGCATTGGTTATGAGATATTCAACGAAGCAGTGGATTGTGGATATATCAAAAAATCCAACGCGGAGCGTATCTGCGTGCATCTGCGTTTATCTGCGTTTATCTGCGGTTGATTCGGTATTGTCCAGGCTCATTTCTCATTATCAACATTTTTTTTAACCGCAGATGCACGCAAATACACTCACCTGCTACCGCAGTTGAGTGCCTGCCACGCTTAAAGCGCAGCAGGTAACGCAGATGTTGTAATGCGGGGAATGATTATTAAGGAAAACTGGAATAGGAATGTGTCAAATCTCCCCAACATTGAGTGTGCAAATATCAGACGGGATGAACAGGATTTACAGGATGGGGCGAGCCACTCGTATCCTGTAAATCCTGTTCATCCTGTCCATTAATTTAAGCAATGCGATTGCATATTTGGCGGCGTATCCTGAATAGTGATATTACCTCCATGATCTTGATGTGTACTCGGAATTATTGGCAATTGGAAGTGCTGCTTTGTATAGGTAACTTATATAAGCAATCGAGAATACCTATATAGGTATCGTATATAAACTAAACATGTTACCACCACACATATGCGCGGAAAAATAAGAGATAGAATACTCCGGATAATAGCAAATAATCCAACAGGGGACATAAGCAAATACAGGATTGCAAAACTGGCTGACTGCTCATACCCGTGGGTGCGGGAATTTATATTGAAACTTACGAAAATAGGATTGATGAAAGATACCACAGTTTTAGACTACCTTGGCCTGTTGAATTACTGGCAGTCACATCGTATCAAGAACAAATATCGAGAATATATGCTCAAAGAACCTCTAAAAACTCTCAAAAATACATCCCTGTCTTATGCATTGACTACATACCAGGCAGAAAATCTTGTTCAGAATTACCTGTTCCCAAGCCGGGTCGATGTTTACATAAACAAAAGTGACTGGGATCAGTGGCACGATTTACTCTCAAAAAATGGGCTTGTGGGTAAAGGAAATGTGCGATTATTGCTCGTTGATGAGCATGTTTTTTATGATTCCTTTGAAAAGGACGGATTAAAACTCGTTTCTATGCCACAATTGATAATTGACTTGATGAATGAAGGCGGAGTATGTGTGGAAGCTGCAGAATTACTCATCAAAAGGATGATGAAAAATGTATGAAACGTATGAGACCGGAATATCGTCCAGATATCTAAAAACCGTGGTTGACAAACTCGAAGAACCGATTTGTTTGATTGGTGGATGGGCTGTTTACCACAGTGTGAACAGTAATTTCAATACTGCAACAGGTAGAAATTATATTGGCTCAAGAGATATCGATTTAGGATTTCATTTTGAGGTTGATTGGAGTGAAGAAACCATACTTGAATCTGCTTTTGCCAGGTCTCTTCGAATTATTGAAAATCAACTTGGCTTCATGCCGGTAGGATTTCAATATTTAAAAGAATTCCACATCGAAACTGAAAAGGAACTTAGTAACAATGAAGTAAAAAGTACACCTACGCACTTCATATTTCCTTTATACATAGATCCAATTGTTGATATCATTCATCCAAAATTCCACGATATTTTTAAATTCAATCCAATTGATGAACCGCTACTTGAGATGGTTTTCACAGAAAAAACAAATCGGATTACAGATCGATCACTTGGAAAAAATCTATGGTTGCCACAAACTCATGTTCTCCTTGCAACCAAATTGAACTCAGTGGTCAATCAGGATAAAGAACATAAGCGATTGAAGGATGTTGCTGACATTTTCGCTTTACTTTGGTTTACTGATGTTGATATCTCTGAAATTAAATCCCGGTTTTTTCAGTTCAGTGATAAAAAGGATATCAAACGAACTATTGACTCAATTTCCAAAAAAGAGATATTTGCAGTAAGCAACATTATCGGGGTTGGTCCGGATGAGATTGAAATGGTATTCCTAGAATTCATAAGATAGTGTGTGTTGTCCGTCTGGAACATAGAGATTCTGGCAAGACTCTGAAACAAACAGTTGACAATTCAAAACCAAATAGACCCAAGAGCAGCCGAAAATCCAGACCTCTCTTTTGGCGTTTGCCCGTTCCTGCATTGGTTATGAGAGATTCAACGAAGCAGTGGATAGTGGATACATCAGGTCCAAAAATCGAAACGAATGACGGCATTTCATTCCTCATTTAGTGCAAACTGGTTGGGTTGTATGATTTTAATTCATGAAATGTTCAATGTTAAAAATGAAATATAGAGATGTATTTGAAATGAAAAAGTGAAAGGTTTATCTGAATTTGATTTCAGAATAACAAAAAGTTATAACATAGGGGCGCCATCACACTTATTATCTTTTTGTGGTATAATTAATGAGATAATCATTAATAATAATCCAAGAAGTAATCCTAAGACAAATGCATTTTGTAAACTTTCATAAGAAATTATGAAACCAAAAACATTTAGCAATATTTTCCCAATAATTGCCAATTCTACCACTTGATATCCCTCCAGTTCTCCATATCAAAAGTAATGTATATTTCGTATATTTAATAGATTGATATTACAATTCATCATTATTTAAGATTATCCATTAGTTATTATGACTAATCCTTCTGGTGGAGGATATATTTTACTAATAAAAAATCTTAACCCCTCACCTATAGTTGCAAGAATTAATGGATATACCAACCACAAACTACCCAGTTTTAAACCAAATATGATTGTATCCAATGTGATCAAAAATCCTTTTTCAGAAAATGAAACATAATCATTTGATAACATAAATATTGAAAGCATAAATATTCCTAAAAATGCTATTATGACTATAATTACAGTTGCTGAGAACAATGATGATAAAATGCGTTCTCGGATTTGTTTCCAATCCATTTCTAATTCATTCTCTAATTGACTACATTTTATTAATCCAGTTGTAACCATTATGCGAACAGTTAGTGATAAGACACTAGATGATATCAGTGTATAAAATAGAATATTAATATTATCAAGAGAAACAAAACTAAACAATGAAATGACGATGAAAATCCATGATAAAGTCATTATTTGCAAATAAGTCAAATATAATTTACGGATTCGTTTTTTATAGCCTTCTTTTATGTGGAAAATACTTAATCTTGATATCTCTTGTGAAAATTTTTGTAAAACAAAAGGTGTAAGTGCACATAAAAACAAACCAATCAAAATTAATATAACTATATTTATAAAAGTAATATTTGAAATATCCACATCTAATACACTAACATCCGAAGAATTGTAAACCATTGCACTGCAAATGTTTAGTTAATATATAATATTTACTAAAACAAGATGGTACGACCATTTGTATCCCGTTCATCCTGTCCATTAATTTAAGCAATGCGATTGCATATTTGACGGCGTATCCTGAATAGTGATATTACTTCCATGATCTTGATGCCTACCGCAGCAGTTCACATAAATTATGCACAGACCCCGGCAGCCGAAAATCCAGACCTCTCTTTTGGCGCTTGCCCGTTCCGGCATTGGTTATGAGATATTCAACGAAGCAGTGGATAGTGGATA
>DQIO01000156.1 GCA_020793555.1 Methanosarcinaceae archaeon
TTGTTATCCTTAGAAAGGTACAAATAAATCCCAAAAAGGTTGCTCTTAACATTATTACCTGTCAGTGTATTATCATCAGAATCATTCAAAAAAACCCCACAATTATTAAATCCAACATTATTATTTAAAACAGTGTTATTATCAGAATTTAATTTAATCCCACTATCAACGTCCTGACCATTCCACTCCGTTCCACTTCCGGTTACATTGAACCCATCGATTATGCAATCATCTGCAGTAATCGTTATTACAGTTCCAATACCACTCGCATTTACAAGAGGCATCCCGATACCCACTAATGAAAGTGTTTTGTTAACAACAACATTTTCGAGATATACGCCGCTTTGAACTTCAATGATGTCCCCTTCACCCGCATTATTGATCGCCGGCTGGATACTCAAATAGTCCGCGCCACCACTATCGTCTACATTAATTGTTGCACCACTTACTAAACAACTGTAAACAATAAAATAGCAGCTACAATACCAATACTGACAAAAACCCTTAAATCCCTGTATTTCCCCATTATTTTCACACCATATTGACAATACACACAACCAATATTAAAATATATTTATATACAATAAAATCTCATACAATGTTTAAACGCGCCCCATTCATCACCCCGACGCCCCAAAAATAACCACCATGCACTTGAAAGAACTTTTCTGCTATATTCTCATTTTACTTTAACGTGCGTCAATATAGTTCAATGAACTTGAAGATCCAATCCAAAATACAAACATTTTGCAAATTATAGCAACACCATTATACCATAAAACCCATCTAAAAAATATGAAAGTCATTCGCGACCCTGTACACGGTTACATCGAACTGGACAAACTCGCATTATCACTTATCGATACCCCATCCATGCAGCGCTTGCGCCGGATAAACCAACTTGGTCTATCAAACCTCGTATATCCCGGAGCCAACCATACCCGTTTTGAACATTCAATTGGTGTCATGCACCTTGCTACCGTATTAACATCACAGATCGATTCCGTACCAACAAACGAAAAGAACGAACTTCGCGCTGCCGCCCTTTTGCACGATATCGGACACGGACCGCTCTCACATGTAACGGAAGGCATCATCAACCGGTACACAAGAAGAAAGCATGACGATGTAAAAGACATCATTAACAGAGGTGAGATTTCGGAAATACTGCAGGAGCACGACCTCAGTACAACAAATATCGCCAAACACATAAAAGGTGAAACTGCCATCGGGCAAATCTTAAGCAGCGAGATCGATGTTGACCGCATGGACTATCTTGTCAGGGATGCACATTATACAGGCGTTGCATTTGGACTTGTAGACCATGTTCGCCTGATACATGAAATGCAATTCTACGAGAATAAACTCGTAGTCACACCGGGTGGGCTCAAAGCCGCCGAATCATTGTTAGTATCGCGATTTTTGATGCATCCTTCCGTATATTACCATCACGTCTCAAGGATCGCAGAAACCATGTGCATACGAGCCATAGAATTCCTTATCAAGAACAAAGCGCTTGACCCCTTCGAACTCAGTGACATGAATGATGCAAGACTGTTTGAGACCATGCGCAAAGATGAAGGATATGCAGGCGAACTTGCACAGCGACTTGATGAGCGCAGGCTATACAAACGAGCATTGTATGTTGGTTTTGATTCTGTGGGCGAAAACGTACTGCGTCATCGTGGCAATGAGGAAAGGGTTGAGAGCGAGATTGCGGAAACAGTCGGGATCGATCCTGAAAATGTGTTGATCGATATACCAAAGGCTCCCGATATTGCGGAAATGAAAGCACTTATTAAAACAGATGGAAAAATGCTGCGTCTGGATGAAGCATCACACATTGTTGCAACTCTTGAGCGAGCACATAAAGATAACTGGAAAATGGGAGTATACACCCCAAAAGAACACCGCGATACCGTTGGCAAGGCTGCCCGTGATTTCTTTGAAGTGAAAAAGACCACAAAGCAGTTCCGTTTGACTGAATTATAAGAGTGTGAGGGATATTTTGCAGTCGATTACACAAAATGTTGGCAGGGCAGAATTGGTCCTTAACCACAAACAGGTCGGGGGCGATCATGTAATAACACTTACCGGAGGGAAAGAACACGTTGGTGCTGTTGCCGTTGGTTTGTTCGATGAAAAAAGCAGTCGTGTATCCGCATCCGTGATAAGCCTGCCTGGACACAGGGACGAAGATATTGCACTGGACAGTGCGCGGCGCGTCAGTGCAGTTACAAAGGCAGCAACGGTTTTTATAGTCGGCATTCATTTAGACAATATAACTAAGGATGAAATTGACAAAATAATAGTGGTCTCAAAACAGATAACAGACAAGTTCATAGATTCACTATAACTAAAATTATACTTATAAATAAAGGGGAAAGAGAGCTTCATGGAAATCGTAGTTGGGATAAGTGGTGCATCGGGAGTGCAATATGGTATCAGGTTGTTGAAAGTTCTTGCTGATATGGAGATCCAGACACATCTTGTGATATCAAAATCTGCAAAACAGATCATACAGATAGAGACCGACTACTCGCCTCTTGAAGTGGAGGAGCTTGCATCAGAGGTGTACGGCGAAAAGGATTTCACTGCATCGATCGCAAGTGGATCACACATATTCGATGGAATGATCATTGCACCATGCAGCATGAAGACATTGGGTTCCATTGCAAGCGGTATATCGGACAATCTCATGACACGGGCGGCAGATGTTTGTTTAAAGGAAGGACGTAAACTTATCCTGATGACACGTGAAACCCCGTTCAGCCGCATCCATCTTGAAAACATGTTGCGGGCACAGCAAGCCGGTGCAATCATACTTCCTGCAAGCCCGGGATTTTACTCAAAACCGCAAACTATCGATGATCTTATTAATATCATGGCCGGACGCGCACTCGACCAGATCGGGATCGAAAATGAACTCTACAAACGCTGGGGTTGAGCCGTGGCAGAAAGTTACATGAAGCACTCATTCCAGACCGTCTATACGCTCTGGCTTCGTGAGATGCTTAGATTCAAGCGTTCAAAATCGCGCATCATAGGTTCTGTGGCAACTCCACTTTTCTTCCTTGTGATAATGGGCTCGGCACTTAACACGACAGTCAGTGTTCGAAGCGGCAGTTACATTGACCACATGACACCCGGCATCATTGGGATGTCGATACTCTTTTCATCGCTCATGGGCGGGGTGTCCATCATCTGGGATCGCGAATTCGGATTTCTCAAGGAGATATTGATTGCACCTGTCAGCAGGTTCTATACCGCCCTTGGAAAAGCACTGGGTGGCGTCACTACAGCAATGATACAAGGTGTTTTGCTAATGATAATTGCCGGGTTTATCGGAGTCAAATACGTATCGATATGGGGCGAGTTGTTCAGTATTTTGATAATGCTTTTTACAGGACTTGGGTTTATCGGACTCGGAATCGCACTTGCTTCAAAGATCGAATCGCACGAAGGATTCCAGATGGTGATGACATTCATAACATTCCCGGTACTTATGACAAGTACGGCGTTCTATCCGATTGAAAATATCCCTAAATGGTTGAGCATTCCGGTACACCTGAATCCTCTCACTTACGGCATAGAGGCTTTGAGATGGGCACTGTTCGGGACATCGGAAATCCCGATCATGCAATCAATGGCTGTAATCATCACTTTTGCGGTAGTTATGGTCGGTATTGGAGGGTGGTCTTTTGAGCGTGCGGGTGCATAATTGTTGTGGTAGTTAATTTCACAAAATATGATTACTCCTCTTTAACATCGGCATCCGCATGTACGCACAATTTGTACGTGAGTGTTCCTAAGTCTGTGCGCTGACAGTTCTATGTTGAAACATATCAGTTATTTGGAGTTTAGAAAATTATGCCATATAATCTATGCCCATTTTAATCTGACACTTGGAAGTTGACGTGACACTCGCAGAAGAATATAAACTGATTTCGACAGGTTAGTCTCAAGTAAGCCTTAAATTCAGGGTATGTACAGAAAAAAAGCTAACCAACAAGAGGGATAAACATAATAGAGAATAATGTGGATACTGCTTTTTTCCATTCATGGTTTCGAAATTACGTGAAAAGTTTTTACTCAGAATATCCAAAAATCCAGATGAATATCAAACTTAAAGAAGATCACTCTTTACGTGTTTGTAAGGAAATCATTCAGTTGGGCAAATCATTAAATCTCAATCAAAATACACTTCGTCTGGCTGAGATCATCGCATTATTTCATGACATCGGTCGTTTTGAACAATTCAGGACCTATGGCACTTTCAATGATAAGGCATCGGAAAACCACGCAACTCTTGGGCTGAAAGTTTTAGAAGAAACAAATGTATTAAGCCGGCTCACAAAAACACAACGCTCCATCGCTTGTAAAGCCATAGGGTATCACAATGTACGTAAACTTCCCGACCCCGTTGATGAAAACCCTGATTGTTTACTGTATTCAAAACTATTAAGGGATGCAGACAAATTGGATATATGGCGGGTTGTGACAACTTATTATGCACAACGTCATAAGCACCGTAACACTGCATTGGAACTTGAACTTCCTGATACACCTGAATATTCACTTTGTTTTGTTGAAGATATCCTTAACAACCGGATTTCAAACTCCCATAATCTGAAAACATATAATGATTTGAAACTCCTGCAACTGGGTTGGATATTTGACATAAATTTCACCCGGACATTCCATCATATTCAACAAAGACAGATTATTGAGAAAATCATTATTACTTTACCTGATACTGAAGATATACGAACAATTCAAAACCATTTGAAAGAATATCTGGAAAAAATAGGTAATTCCTGATCCAAAACAGGTAGATAGCACGCAGTCGGCATGTACGTGTTGATAGGGATAGCCGCCGGCTTGATTGCAAGTATGCCAAAGGATGCAGACGCGACAAGGTCGTGGACTATGACGTGTGCGCAAGGTGCGGAATATGTGAAACGGGGCAGCTAACACACGGAGTGCAACGCCTTCAGCAGGATTGTTGCTTCAGTTTGGCATCTAGTGTCACGTCAACTATCAAGTGTCTGGTTATTAAGATAGGTTATATGGCACAATTTCAATTTTCTAAACTCCAAGATGACCGAACGGTTTCTACAC
>DQIO01000317.1 GCA_020793555.1 Methanosarcinaceae archaeon
GAGCGCTCGGCTCATAACCGAGCGATCACCGGTTCGAATCCGGTTAGGCCCATTTTATTTTCATAATTTGAGAATCACGCACACATACATCTAATTTGCAGTTATGCCCAAGAACACTGTGTAGAATATTATATATGTGGGAAGTGCGCATGAAAGTACTATACACAATGTTCAATTAGTAATATTTACGTTAATTCATCATACATAAATTGGAGAAAATAAATGAACCAGAAATTAATAGCCATCTTTTTAGCAGTCATCATGTTAATGTCACTACTGTCGCTTTTCTTTAGCGGTTCACCGCAGCAGTCTAGTACCGACACAGCCATCAATTATGATAATGCCCCGGGTTTTGATTCTATTCCGGGTGCTCATGTGAATCACAAGTTTGATTCGATCGCGGATGGGTTGGACATAACACCAAAAGGCGCGACTTCAGCACAGTATCTCGATGTTACACGAATATCAGGCACCCCTCTTGAAGCATGGGCTGCCAATGCGATCCAACCGAATTCCACGTATAATGCTAAACTTACAAAAGCATTTTTTGTAGATTATAGCAATGATGCATCATGGATGGAGCTGCATACGATCTCACCTGAAATTATAGCATTTCAATATATGTTAAGTCCGACATCATATAACGGATACCAGCTATTGATCCGTGAGAATGGGATTTTCAATGCTATTGGAACTCCCCTGATATTTGGTCCACAGGATAAAGTGGAAGATACTATAGATGTAATGTCAGGTTCTGCTGAAAAATCTGATGAATTTGATTATATATTGAGTTATGCAGATATGGATTCTGAGTTTCAGCGTGTGACATCAGATACATCTTTTGCAAGCCAGTATTACATTGATCTAAAGCAACTGGAAACCGGGGATTATTCAAGGACTGCCATTTATCTTGATATCGTGAACAGTACATTTGAAAAGATGGGCCAATTTGAAGCGAACAGCACAGAACGCGGTGTGACATATGATATCACCACTGATGAAAATATCACAAAAATCGTTGTTACAGGCAATTTCTACATAATTTCAGGTGAACCTGTGGAGTGAGATATCCATCTCACTTTCTATTTTTTAGTTCCATCTATTTGTTTACCTATCTACCTACGCATCTATTTTTATTGACCAACAAACCGATTTGCAAGCAGAAGCTTTATACATAAGTATGTTGTTGATTGTGCTCGATTATGGTAGTTGTTTCAAGTAATTTACTTGATGCATCGGACCAGATTAAATACATTGATGTTTGAAGCTATAACGATCAATTTACTGATTTAGTAATTAGCCAAGTGTGCTTATAAGCACATATAGTTCATCACATTGTGGTGATCTATCCTAGGCGCATGAGAGTCATGCCATATTGGTATGCTCACAGGTGTCGTATGCCAAAAAACGAACATAAACAATGAATAATGAAAAACCTATGACGTATTGTCAAGGTTTCGAAGGAGAAAAAAATATGGCAGCAAAATTTGAAGTTCCGGATGAATTAGCAAACAAAGCACTTGAAGCAGTAGAGTTAGCAAGAGACACAGGAAAGATTAAGAAAGGCACAAACGAAGCAACAAAGGCTATTGAGCGAGGCATTGCTAAACTCACAGTCATTGCAGAGGATGTCGAGCCTCCCGAAGTTGTTATGCATCTTCCTGCTCTTTGTGAAGAGAAAAATGCACCATACATATTTGTCAAACAGCAAAAAGAACTTGGTGCAGCATGTGGTATCGGTGTTGCATGTGCAGCTATTTCCATTACAGATGCTGGCAAGGGAAGCGAGCTTATCGATGATGTTGCACAAAAAGTCAGCGCACTTAAATAATTAAGATAACCAGGAGGATATCTTATGGCAGACGATGATGGTTTTGCAGCAGAGGTCATTGAAGTGACCGGAAATACTGGTATGCATGGTGAAGCAAGCCAGATCCAGTGCCGTGTATTGGAAGGTCGGGACAAGGGACGTATAATCACACGTAATTGTGTTGGCCCTGTTCGACTTGGTGACATCTTCATGTTGATGGAAACATCAAGAGAAGCTAAGAAACTTACTACACGGTGATTGCGATGGAACAGAGAAAATGCTCTTTCTGTGGAGATATGTTTGAACCGGGAACCGGTATGTTGTATGCGAAGAGAGACGGAACTCAATATTACTTCTGCTCTTCAAAATGCAAGAACAATTTCAAGCTTGGCAGACTTCCAAGACGTACCGTTTGGACAGAAGACGGTCGAATCGCCCTTAAGAAAACATAAATCAGGTGTTTTTGATGGAACGAACTTACGTAATGGTCAAACCGGACGGAGTCCAGCGCGGACTTGTCGGTGAGGTCATATCCAGGATCGAGAAGCGGGGACTTAAGATCTCCGCTCTGAGAATGAATGTGATGAGTGAAGATGCTGCAAAAGAGCACTACAAGGAACACGTTGAACGACCGTTCTTTGGTTCACTGATCGAATATGTCGTATCCGGCCCATCTGTTTCGATAATTGTTGAAGGCAAAGATGCGGTACCGATCATGCGAACCATAAACGGTGCTACAAATCCGGTTGAAGCTCTTCCGGGAACTATCCGTGGCGATTTCGCAATCGAGACCGGAAGGAATGTGGTTCACGCATCCGATTCAGTGGAATCTGCAGAAAGGGAAATTGGAATACATTTTAATGACTCTGAAGTTTGTGGATATTCAAGGATCGATGAAACGTGGCTTTATGAATAGATCACTATCAGTGTGGCATAGAGCTACAAATATTTTATCTTGCCGTGTTCGTTCAAATATCATTATTTTTTGATCGAACATAGCAGCCACTGCAAATTGATATTTTATTCGATTTAAACATATTTTTACACTTTAGTCGGTACTTATATAATGTATTTTAAACACTATTGTAATGGGTATCTATTAAAGGGAGTTTGTATCTATGGCTGAAAATAACAATTTACGCACACCAATTGTTTGTGTTATGGGGCATGTAGATCATGGAAAGACTACACTACTTGACAACATACGAGGTAGTGCAGTTGCCGACGGTGAAGCCGGTGCAATTACCCAGCATATTGGTGCTACAGAAGTTCCAATAGACGTTATCGCCACCAAATGTGGCGATCCCGGTCTGGTGAATAAATTTATTGTACCTGGCCTTTTGTTCATTGATACGCCCGGACATCATGCTTTTACTTCACTGCGAAGCCGTGGGGGAGCACTTGCTGATCTTGCCATTGTTATTGTTGACATTAACGAAGGGTTCAAACCACAGACGATCGAGAGTCTTGAAATATTAAAGAGATTTAAGACGCCGTTTGTTGTCGTTGCGAATAAAATTGACAGGATACACGGCTGGAATCCACAAAAGAACATGCCGTTTTTGGCCACATACAACAAACAAAGTGAGCATGTAAGAAATTCACTTGATAATAAGCTATATGAGATCGTTGGTGAACTCTACAATAAAGGTTTCAATTCAGATCGCTATGACAGAGTGACAGATTTCCAAAAAACGATTGGTGTGATCCCGATCAGTGCTGTGACTGGCGAAGGTTCACCTGATATCCTGATGGTTCTTTTGGGACTTGCACAGAAGTTCCTAGACTCGAACCTGCATTATGATGCTGAAGGTCCGGGTGTCGGCACGGTTTTGGAAGTCAAAGAAGAACGCGGACTTGGGATGACTATGGATATCATCCTTTATGACGGGACAATGAAAAAAGGCAACAAGATCGTTGTTGGAAGTCTTGGTGAGCCGATCCAGACAAAGATCAAGGCTTTGCTGAAACCGCAGCCCCTTTCTGAGATACATGCCGAAGAGAAATTCAAGCAGGTAAGTAAGGTCACTGCTGCAATCGGTGTAAAGATATCGGCACCAAATCTCGACAATGCACTTGCAGGCGCGCCTGTGAGGGTTGTAACTCCTGATACGGTTGAAGATATTGTGCAGAAGATACGGGAAGAGATCGAAGAGGTCCGTATTCATACCGATGCCAATGGCATCATGATCAAAGCAGATACTATCGGTTCACTTGAAGCACTTGTCAATGAACTCCAAAAAGAAGACATCACAATTCGCAAAGCGGATATTGGAGATATATCACACCGTGATATTATTGAAGTATCAGCAATTGAAGACCCGTTAAATTCAGTGATAATTGGATTTAATGTGGGTATTCTTCCTGATGCAAAAGAAAAAATGCAGACTTCCGGCATCAAACTTTTCATGAGTGATGTGATCTACACATTGATCGATGATTATAAGGATTGGGTAAAGGAAAAGAAGGAAGAATCTGAAAAGAGCATTTCCGAGATGATCATTAAGGCAGGCCAGTTCAGGATAATGCCTGATTGCACGTTCCGACAAAGCAAACCTGCTGTGGTCGGCGTGAAAATTGCAAGCGGAATTGTCAAGACGAATGTTGATGTTACAACAGAAGATGGCACAGTCATAGGTAAGATAAAGGGGCTGCAGTCGAGTGGCGAGAACATAGGTGTTGCCCGCATTGGCATGGAAGTTGCCATGTCTATTGATGGTCCGACAGTTGGCAGGCAGATCAAAGAGGGTGACCTTTTGCATGTGAATATTCCAGAGAGGCATGCAAAGATCCTTGAGCACGAATTGTATGATTCACTGAAAAGCGATGAGATCGAGGCGCTGGAGGCATTCCTGGCAATTAAGCGCAGGGATAATCCATTCTGGGCGAAATGATTATAACATATATTCTTGTTAAGGATATACTCACAACTATGCAGTACACTAATATACTACAATTGCAATTAGAATTGCACTTGAATTGAATTTGAGTCTAAACTTAAATTTAAACTTAAACTTAAATTCAAACTTACGATCATTAATTACGATATATAACACACAACAAAGAAACATTGAGCGATAATTGGAGGAAAAAGTAAATGGCAGATTTTAAGATTGTGGTTTCAGATCCAAAGACCAAAACATACCAGTTTGATGTGACCGGTTCTGAGGCTAATCAGTATATAGGTAAATCTATTGGGCAGACTGTAGATGGTGCAACAGTAGGTTTGGCAGGATACACTTTGAAGATCACCGGTGGAAGTGACAAAGGCGGTATTGTTATGCGGGGTGACCTTCCTGGTCCAAAAAGGCAGAAAGTCCTTGTAACATCAGGTATCGGTTCAAAACCAAAGACAAATGGTACTCGCCGTCGAAAGAGCATGCGCGGAAGGGAGGTATCTTCAGATACATCCCAGATCAACACTAAAGTTGTTGAGTATGGTGGGAAGGACATTGAAACACTTCTTGGCGGCGAGGCGAAAGCCGAAGGTGCTGAGGAAACATCGGAAGAATAAGTTGCAACAGAAGAGTGATCTTACATCACTCTTTGCACATTGTTTTTTTGGTGATCTCAAATTGTACTAACGTGCAGTATGTGATAGTTATCTACGATTTTGAACTTATTTGTTAGAATTAGTGAGGACTCACATGCGTGAATTTTTGATTATTGGCCACAAGGCGCTGACATCAGGCAAATTTTCATTGAATGATATGCCGGGTGCGGCAGGACGCATGGATATCCTTTGCAGATGTACAAGTGCTGCACTTTTCCTGTCACATGATATGAGACGGGATGTGCAGGTATATTTGTTATTGCTTGGCGAACCGGACCCACAGAAGATCGTACGTTTTGATGGTGAAACTTTACGATACCTAAATCCTGATGAGAGGAGCAGTGGTTCCCTTATCAAAAAAGCGCTTGAGAAGGATGTCGGGGATATGGAAGTAAAATCAACACCGGGTGTCTGGGTGCGACGTGGCGGGCTTGATACGCTGCTTGATGATTTCGTAGGGAAGGGGTGCAAGATCGTGTATCTTCGAGAGGACGGGGAAGATATCAGGAATGTTGTCGATTCTTTAGATGATGCCGTATTCATTATGGGCGACCATAATGGAGTTACTGAGGAAGAAGAGAAACTTATAATGAGTGCCGGTGCAACGGTGGTCAATGTCGGACCGCTATCCCTTCATTCAGAGCATTGTGTTACGCTTATCAATAATGAATTGGACCGGACAATTACCGGTGAGTGATTATTAGTTATTTATAAATCATAAAAGTGGTTAAATGAACATACTTGAAACTGCAAAGAAAGTAATCCATGAAGGACCCATATGCGATCACTGTATGGGTCGTCAATTCGCAAAATTGTCCACAGGTCTTACCAACGATGAGCGAGGACGTGCCATAAAACTGGCTCTTGCTATGGAAGGTGACCGTGTATCAAAGGACGATTCGGATGAAACGATTTTGACAGAACTCTTTCCAAGCAGCCGTTATGCAAGAATGTGTTCCGGCAAAGATGAGAGGGATGAAGAGTGCTGGGTATGTCTTGGTCTTTTTGATAATCTTGATGTATGGGCCGATCGTGCGGCAGCCGCGCTTGAGGGTTTTGAATATTCCACGTTTCTTGTGGGAACCAAGATGAGTGGGCTTTTGAGTGAAAATGAAGAAATCCTGTGGACTGAATCGGGAGCGACCCATGCCGAGCAGTTCAAATCGGAGCTGAACCGTGAAGTTGGTAAACTGATTGCTGCAAAGGTGGAAAAGGAAGTTGAATTCAAGCAGCCTGAGATTTTGGTAACACTTAATCTTGCAAAAGAGGATGTTTCGCTTCAGGTGAGGTCGGTCTATATTCAGGGAAGATATCGCAAACTTGTTCGGGGAATACCACAGACAAGGTGGCCATGCCGCAAATGTAAGGGCAGAGGTTGTGAGGAATGCAATAACACAGGTAAGCAGTATCCCGAGTCTGTGGATGAACTGGTGAGTGAGCCTCTCATAAAGGCAGCACAAAGTGCCGATACAAAGTTCCATGGTGCCGGCCGTGAGGATATCGATGCTCTGATGCTTGGTAACGGAAGGCCGTTTGTTATCGAGGCTGTGCGGCCCATACGGCGTACTATTGATCTTGATAAACTCACAAAAGCCATAAATGACGGTGCGGCAGGAAAAGTTGAAGTTGATGGTCTGAATATTGTTCAGCGTGATGTTGTTGAGACATTGAAGACTTCGAAGGCGGATAAGGTTTATAACCTTAAAGTTACATTCAAAGAGTCGATTTCAGAAGAAAAACTTAGGTCTGCAATTGATACTCTCACTGGAGCACAGATAAACCAGCGAACTCCTCAGCGTGTTGTACACAGACGGGCTGATCTGGTTCGAAAAAGGCGTGTTCATAATATGGAACTTGTGGAGTTTACAGATGAGTTCGCTATGATCACGGTACATTGTGAAGGTGGGCTTTATGTTAAGGAACTTGTGTTCGGTGACGATAAAAGGACAGTACCAAATCTTACGGAATTGATTGGCACTCAGGCAGTAGTGACTGAACTTGATGTCATAAAGGTCGATATTTAAATATCAGGCCAATTCAAAGATAATAATGATAATAAAATTCAATTACATTTATTAAAATTATAATACATTAATTAAATTAAGTTAACTTAACTATTTACAACATGGAGGAAAAATTATGCCAACATCACACGGTGAAAGAGCCTGCACACGATATAAATTGAAGAAACCATCACGCGAAAGGGGAATATCTCCGGTTAGCAAAGCAATTCAGGAATTTACGGAAGGACAGATGGTGCACGTAGATATTGATCCAAGTGTACAGAAAGGTATGCCAAACCCGAAATTTCAGGGTAAGACTGGAAAGGTTATCAAACAGCGTGGACGAGCATATATTTTGCATGTAAGTGATGGAAATGCAACAAAGGAAATAATTGCATTGCCACAGCATCTTAAACCACAAAAATATAACTAAGCAGCCAAATTCGATTACTGGTTTAAGTGGTAACGAATATCTACAGTATATTTCATGATTGAGGATTTTGAAATTGTCCTCTTTAAAAAATATAGATAGATATATCTATTTGATTGATTATTGGTGAATGTATCTCCATGATTCGATCGATAGAAATTTTCTATAGAAATTCCCGATAGATACTATTTATCATTTAATCTATTAACAATATTCAAGTTTAAGTTTAAGTTTAAAAAGAGTGTATTTCTATGATAGTTAAGGAAATTCTAAATGAAGAGTTGCTGACATTGTCAGAAGTCAAAGATACGTTAAATGAGATCATGGAAGAGCGCTCAGGCCGTGAAGAAGAGTTGGGGTATGAACTTCGAAAGGCCATCAATCATGCAGACATATTTGCAAAGTCAAGTGGAGTAAAATCACGAGAACTTGTAAACAAATTGAATGAATTGGAAAAGATGAAACCTGAGATTGCAATTCGAATTGCTGATATTATACCTTTGTCAAGGGATGAGCTTAGGACTGTGTATGCAAAGGAGCGATACACATTATCTGAAGAAGAGCTTGATGATATATTGAATTTAGTCAGCGATTCAATGGAATAAATATATATCATACATATTCAGTTTTTATAAACATCAAATCATGATATACAAGTGTTCATAATTACACTGAAATGGACATTGTCGGAGGGGACTTATGACAAGCATGGGAAAACAGCCGGAAAAAGAAGAATATGGGTGGGTCCTGGATTACTTGCCATATGGCAGTACTGATGACCGCAGACCTTCATATCAAAAGAAACCGCTTGTTCAGGCAGTTGGCGATAATTTTTTCGCACTTATGGAAATGATACCAAAGGAAAGCACTATTCCTGAGATACAGTCACGCGTATATGTTGGTGAAGGGGACAGAGATGTCATTGACCATGTCAAGACTAGGATACATTTTGGAGATCTTAGTCATGGTGCACAACTTGAATTGCCATATGTTATTGAAAAGTGTGTAGAGGAACAGGAAGAGAGGTTTGTGAAATTCTTTAATGATGCTCATCCGATTACAACAAGGCTTCACATGCTGGAACTGTTACCAGGCATAGGTAAAAAGCTCATGTGGGCTATTATTGATGAACGCAAGAAAGGTGAGTTCAAGAGTTTTGCAGATCTTCATGAGAGGGTTGGTGGAGTGCATTCCCCACAAAAGATCATAACTCATCGCATCGAAGAGGAGCTTAAGGATGACCGTATCAAATACAGGCTCTTTACAACAACGATGCATCGCTCAAGACACAGTTAAACAGGTGTTTATTTTTTGGTCCAAAATATCCTGAGAAAATATGGTATCCATGGCGGATACCATGACCAGCATTTTTTGATTAACAAAACGATCCTTGACAGGATTGTTGAAGCTGCACATCTGACTCAAGAGGATATTGTACTCGATATCGGGGCTGGTATCGGTAATCTCACAGAGAGGCTATTACCACGCGCCAAAAAGGTTATTGCCATAGAGTTTGATCCAAAACTTGTCGCAGTTCTTGAAGATAGGTTTCATGATGTTGACAATCTTGAGATTATTCACGGCGATGTGCTTGATGTAGATTTTCCTGAGTTTGATAAGGTTGTTGCGAACCTGCCATATTCGATATCATCCGAGATTACGTTTAAACTTTTCAAGCATAAATTCAAACTCGGTATATTGATGTACCAGTATGAGTTTGCAAAACGGATGGTTTCATCATGCAATTCAAAGGATTACAGCCGTTTGAGTGTCAATACCAATTATTTTGCGGACGCATCAATTATAATTAAAGTTCCGCCCTCTGCTTTTTCACCGCAGCCTGAAGTCAGGTCGGCGGTAGTGGAACTTGTTCCACGATCGGCTCCTTTTAAGGTGGATGATGAGGCTTTCTTTTTACGTTTTGTTACTGCAGTGTTCAGTCAACGGCGCAAGAAAATGAAAAATGCGATTGTAAACACCAACCATATGTTGGGTGTTGATAACATCAAACAAATTGTGGGACAATTGCCTGATGAATTCATGGGAAAACGTGCTGAGAATCTTGAACCACGGGAACTTGCAGATATTACTAACCGCATACTTGCACTCGCACTTTTAAACAGAGAAGTGACGTAGATACAATGGTTGAAATCAAGTACAAAGGCGCATGCATTAAGTTAGCAAATGAGGTATATGATCCGGCAGAGGATTCGTATTTGCTGGCTGATGCCGCAATTAGTTATGCAAGGGATGGCATGCATGTTTTGGAGATTGGCACAGGTACCGGTTTTGTGTCTTCTGTCCTTCTTGCAAATGTCAATGTGGAACTCACAGCCACAGATATCAATCCACATGCTGTAAAGTGTGCAAAGTCAAACGGCATTGAGGTGATACGGACCGATATGTTCGATGGGTTAAAGGTTGAGTCTTGTTTTGATATGATCATTTTCAATCCACCGTACCTGCCGACATCCAATGATGAAAAAGTGCAGGGATGGTTGAATTATGCATTTGACGGCGGAAGGGATGGACGGATAACGGTGGAGCATTTTTTGGATGAGGTTTGTGGGTATCTTGCACCTGATGGGGTGATATTGCTGCTTGTTTCTTCACTTACCGGCATTGAGGATATGAGTTCGAGTATGGATGTAATGGGTTTTGATGTTGATATTGTTGGGCGTGAGAAGTGTTCCTTTGAGGAACTTGTTGTGATAATGGGGAAGCATAGACACAGTTAAGATATTTGTTCGTATATACCCCTTAATTGCAAGAACAAATACTATTTACCAATAGGCAATACTATTATGGATGCGGTGTACCAGAATCTTGGGATTGCGATGGAAAAGGTGGATGTTTTGGAAAGTCTTGGTCTTGTTAAGGGCGGGTATTTCCTTGCCATTGCACACCATGCCGAGAATGTGGATGATACTATGAAGCTTAGCGGCATTCTTGAGGGTTTCAGGCTTGTGCATGAGGAGTTCGGGATGCATGTTGTGTTCCTTGCCCCTCCGAGGACTGTTAAGATTATCTCGGAGTTCGGGTTTGGTGTGACTCTTCATAGTTTACTTATCATGCAGTTAAGCCAAATTGGACTTTCGGGTTTTTCCGCGTTATCCTGTGAACTTAAAGCCCCAACGTTACCATTGACGCATCACACAGTAGGATTACTCCAAATAGAAAGAGTAGTCGTGAGACAATTTGTGATATAACTTCTTGTCGTGGCGCGCAAAAGCGCGGCACGTTCCTACACCATAAATGCAAAATACAAAACGGTTTTTAAGTGGCGTTATATTTGCAGATATGAGAATTGCATTGTTGGATTTGGGGTTATGGGTTTGGCAGCAGTGGAATCCGCCGCCTGCGGCGGAAACGGATGTTCCGTTTTCTTTAGTTTAGGTCAATTGCTGTGACTTTCTTTTTAGCATCGGCACCCACATGTACGCAGCATGTACGCAGCATGTACGCAGCATGTACGCATAATTTGCCTGTGGGTATTCCTAAGTCGGTGCGCTGACGGCACTGTGTGAAAACTGATCGGTCATCTTGGAATTTAGAAAATTGAAATTGTGCCATATGGCCGATCTTCATAATCAGGCACTTGATAGTTGACATGACACTAGGTTTTAAGGGACAGTACATCGAACGATTTTAATGTCTTCTCAACTTCTTTTATATGAGAGGAAACTTCCACGTACCGTTCTTAAAGGGCTTGGGGCCGACAACGGCTTCCAGCTACTTGACAAAGGGTGCAGACTTACAGACGTTCAATGCATTAATAGGCTGCAAACCAGAATTACAAAAACAGTATTCGAAATGATTACCTGCTGCCCGATATACAAAGGGTTATGGAATGCTTGAACCGTATGCGTGAAAGTAGCAAGAACGGTTTTTAGAAGAGGGAGAGCGAGTAATCGCTCTTCATTATTCGACTTGACTCGGTATCAAAATAAGCTCAACAAGTATAAATTCACTTAGAAATTGTTCTTTTTACAAAAAGATCGAAGAGTATGGAAAATCGTATATGTATGTAGTTCAACTTCTGATAATACATATAATAAGGAGTATGGTCAAATGGATAAACCTGTTTTTGATGCTTTGTTCAAAAAAGTTGAAAGCGAGCCTTATGCCAAAAAACTTGGCATGGAATTGGTGAAACTTGACGATGGTTATTCGCTTGTGAAAATGGTCTATTCAAAAGATATGGACAATATTTTCGGGATGGCGCATGGCGGTGCAATATTTTCATTGATCGATGAAGCGTTTGAAACTTCTTCAAATTCCCATGGCACAATTGCAGTTGCTTTGAATGTGAATGTATCATATGTTAAACCGGCAGCGGAAGGAGATACTCTCTTTGCGGAAGCAAAGGAGGTCAGCAAGTCCTTTAAGATCGGTAATTATTATATAAAAGTTACCAACGATAAAGATGAACTTATCGCTACCTGTCAGGCAGTCGCTTACAGGAAAAAGGACAAACTGCCGTTTTTGGATTAGTTACACCTACGATACTGATAATTGACAGCACATTTTAATATTTGCGTTACCAAAAGAATACACAAAGCCCTTATTTGAAGGACTGCATGTATTATATACATCAAAATGAGTGAGGAAAAAATATGCTAAAAGATTACATCGACCTTGATTACAAACCAAAAAGTACTGATCTTGTGTGTGAATACCACATTGAACCTGCAAAGGGCACAAGTTTTGAGGATGCATGCACCAACATGGCAGGCGAGAGTTCGATCGACACATGGGCTGACATATCCACGATCAGTCCGCAACTTGCCGATGCACTCAAACCACATGTGTACTACGCCAATGAAGAGCGGCAGACTGTGAGAGTTGCATACACGCAGGACCTTTTCGAGTTGGGGTCAGTGCCACAGATCTTGAGTGCAGTGGCCGGCAATATATTCAGCATGAAATTGCTTGACAAACTGCGATTTGAGGATATTTCATTTCCAAAAGATTGCGTTGCACAATACAGGGGTCCAAAATACGGTATTGATGGCATCAAAAAACTGTTTGGTAATGTTAACAGACCATTGGTTGGGACGATCGTAAAACCAAAGGTCGGACTTTCATCAGAGTTGCATGCAGAGGTTGCATATAATGCATTTGCAGGTGGATGCGACCTTGTAAAAGACGATGAAAATCTTACTGACCAGAAGTTCAACAGGTTCAACAAACGTGCTGAACATACCCTTAAGGGACAGGATAAAGCAGAATCTGAAACCGGCGAGAAAAAGATGTACATGTGCAATATCACCGCGCCGACCTGCGAGGAGATGATAAATAGGGCGCAGACTATCAGCGATCTTGGCGGAAAATATGTGATGATCGATATCATGCCTGTTGGCTGGACTGCCTTGCAATCATTGCGCGAAGCCACCGAGGATATGGGGCTTGCAATTCATGCACACAGGTGTATGCATTCGGCAATTACAAGGTATCCCCGCCACGGCATGAGTATGCTTGTGATCGCAAAACTCACACGCCTGATCGGGCTTGACCAACTTCACATCGGGACAGTTGTCGGCAAGATGCACGGCGAGCGGGATGAGGTGCTGGCACTGAGGGATGAGTGTGTTTTGGATAAAGTCCCTGCGAATGAGGAATTACATGTTCTTGAGCAGGATTGGGGTGGCATGAATCAAATGTTCCCTGTTGCATCAGGCGGGCTTGAGCCTACCATGATCCCTGAACTTTTGCGCATATTTGGCAACGATGTTATCATGCAGTTCGGAGGAGGCATACATGCCCATCCAAATGGAACGGCTGCGGGTGCTACGGCATGTCGCCAGGCAGTTGATGCTTCACTTGAGGGAATATCCCTTGCGGAATATGGAAAAACCCACAACGAGATCAAGGTTGCACTTGATAAATGGGGATGATTGATACGGACGTTCATGACCAATGAACAGCAAAACCCTTGTTTTGAAGATCAGTAATGGCAATTTTGAAGATACGATCAGCCGTGCTGCCCATATTCTCAAACAGGGCGGCACTGTGGCGTTTCCCACCGAAACAGTTTATGGTCTGGGAGCGGATGCACTCAATCCTGCCGCTGTTCGCAGGATATTCGAAGCAAAGGGCCGACCAGCTGATAATCCATTGATAGTACATATTGCATCAATGGATAGTCTGGACAGGATCGCGACGGATATTCCGCCAATTGCTTTTGAATTGATGGATGCTTTCTGGCCGGGTCCGCTGACGCTGGTACTGATGCGAAAGAGTGCCGTGCCTGATATTACAACAGGCGGACTGGATACGGTGGCAGTGAGGATGCCGGACAATCCTGTCGCGCTTGCGCTTATACGGGAAGCGGGCACACCACTGGCAGCACCAAGTGCGAACACATCCGGCAGACCGAGTCCGACAACAGCCGAACATGTGATATCTGACCTTTCGGGCAGGATCGATGCTGTGATCGATGGCGGGGCTGTTGAAGTTGGGGTTGAGTCTACGGTTCTTGATGTTACATCCGATGTTCCGGTGATACTAAGACCGGGCGGTGTGGGTCTGGAAGATATAAAGAAGCACGTTGGCGAGGTTGTTATTGGCTATACAGACCATGCGGTTGGGGAAGGCGAAGTTGTGCGGTCGCCTGGTATGAAATATACTCACTATTCCCCAAAGACAAAGGTTGTGCTTGTTGAAGGCGAAGGCAGAGCCGTTGCTGCGAAGATGTCTGAACTGGTTGAGAGTTATTCTGAAAAGAACATGCGGGTGGGGTTGCTCATTACGGATGAAACTGCCGGGTATGTTTGTGCGGATGAGGTGTATTCACTTGGGAAGCGGGATGTGCCGGAAGATGCTGCTCGCAGTTTGTTTGCTGGGTTGCGATATCTGGATGGCGAGGATGTTGATGTTAGTGTTAGCATTATAATTGTGGACGGGTCGGTCAAGTGTTGTGGTGTCGGGGTGGCGGTCTTGAACAGGTTAAGGAAAGCTGCGAATGAATTGATTGAAGTTTAAAGGATGTGAAGTTATTGAAACAAGAGAAAAAGGATAATATGGTTGCTAAGCAGAGATCTCTGGTAATTGTCAAGAGAAATAAGAAGATTAACAAGGTGAATATCGTCATTCTTGCTGTTGGGTTACTACTTACGTTTACGGATTATGATATGATCGGTAATCAGATCATTTGGCTTGGTATCATCATATTTGTTTATACGTTTGGGTCGAACTTTATTGCGAGGGCAAGGACACGGAAGTCGAAATGATGTTGATGCAGGCACTCAACACCAAAAGATTTGATACCCCTCCCAGATGGCTTTGTGTTAAAAGTCGGATCATGCCCCGACTTTATACACAGACTTTTTGCTTTCTACACATAAGCGATTTTTAATATAAAACCGTGAACGCCGAAACTATCTATTTTATAATTTGTAGTATAATATTTAGTAGGTGTTAAATATTGCTACTAAATTACTTAAATGTGCATTGGCGAACATGATAAGAAATCGAGAGGCTGAGACATATTACATAGACGAACATAAGTTCTGATATCAATGAGTTATGCAACATACCGATATTAAAACAGGTATTACACAGGAAAACTATGCTAATTGACCCCACAATAACGAATGATCTAAAAGTGTCTGTTATAAACGTATATCATCTCTGAATGAGCGTTAATATGATTATCAGGAATGATTGGTAAAATGGCGAAGAAAAACAATAAAACTCAAGACGAACCTATTGAAAAGCAACTGTGGAAAGCGGCGGATAAACTCAGACAGAATATTGATGCTGCCGAGTACAAACATATAGTCCTGGGTTTGATCTTCCTGAAATATATTTCAGATTCCTTTGAGGAATTATATCAAAAACTGCAAAATGGGGAAGGGGAATACGCTGGTGCTGACCCTGAAGACAGGGACGAATATAAAGCCGAGAATGTGTTTTTTGTTCCTTCGATTTCACGCTGGTCATATCTGCAATCAAAAGCCAAACAGCTGGAAATCGGTAAAGATGTTGATAATGCGATGGACGCAATCGAGAGAGAGAATCCCTTGCTCAAAGGGGTTTTGCCAAAGGTTTTTGCACTAGGTAATCTCGACCCGACAAGTCTTGGCGGTTTGATCGATCTGGTGAGTAATATTGCTCTTGGTGATGCAAAAGCCAGAAGTGCTGATATTCTGGGTCACGTTTTCGAGTATTTCCTTGGTGAGTTTGCTCTGGCAGAAGGTAAAAAAGGAGGACAGTTCTACACGCCAAGAAGCGTAGTTCAATTACTGGTAGAAATGCTGGAACCTTACAACGGGCGGGTCTTTGACCCCTGCTGTGGTTCAGGCGGTATGTTTGTGCAGTCTGATAAATTTATTGCCGACCATCAGGGAAAGGTAAACGACATATCGATCTACGGACAGGAGAGCAACCAAACCACCTGGCGGCTTGCAAAAATGAATCTTGCCATTAGAAGCATAGATAGTTCACAGGTTAAATGGAACAATGAAGGCTCTTTCCTAAATGATACCCATAAAGATTTGAAAGCGGATTATGTTATTGCCAATCCTCCGTTCAACGACAGCGATTGGAGTGGCGATCTTTTGCGCACGGACGGGAGATGGAAACATGGTGTTCCGCCAGCCGGAAATGCTAACTATGCCTGGATACAGCACTTTCTATATCATTTAAATCCGGTCGGTCAGGCTGGTTTTGTTCTGGCTAAAGGGTCTTTGACTTCCAAGTCTTCCGGTGAGGGTGAAATTAGAAAAGGACTTGTGGAGGACCGACTTGTTGACTGCATAGTGAACCTTCCGCCAAAACTGTTCCTGAATACCCAGATCCCGGCCAGCCTGTGGTTTTTGAGCCGAAACAAAGCCAATGGCAAATACAGGGATAGGACAGACGAGATCCTGTTTATTGATGCCCGGAATATGGGGCATCTCATCAACCGCAGAACCCTTGAATTCTCATCGGAAGACATACAGACGATTGCAGATACCTATCATAACTGGCGCAATCCAGATAGCAATTATGAAGATGTTAAGGGGTTTTGCAATTCCACTTCAATTGAAAGGGTGCGCGAGCTACATCATGTATTGACACCCGGGCGGTATGTGGGATTACCTGTGGAGGAAGATGATTTCGATTTTAATGCGCGGTTTACGGGGCTTAAAGCGGAGTTTGAGGAGCAGTTGAAAGAAGAAGAGAAGCTGAATGAGTTGATTGCTGAGAATTTGAAACGGGTGAAACTGGTATGAGTGGGTGTGAATTGGTTAAAAATGAAAAATTTATACTTCAAATTTATGATGTTGAATTCAATCAATTTGGAGGTCACAGATTGTGATGTCCAATTATAATCTAAACTTGAAATCACAGATTGTGACTTCAAAAAAATGGGATTCTTTAAGGTCACAAAATGCGACCATAGAGGATAGATGCGGACAACACCGAAAATATTTGCTGCATGCCTTTTTCGAACTGGGTGAATGCACAATCCCTATGCATATTTGCAAAGGAGTGCACAAAAAAGCAATAGAATTGTGCATATGTACGGAAGGAATGAAAGCATGAGTGGTCAAAGAAAATTTGGAGATGGTGAAACTGGTATAAATGACTCCTTAACTATCGATGAAGATTATTCTGTCTGGTTAAAAGAACTGAAAAATAAAGTTCGACTGGTTCAGATAAAAGCAGTAGTTAAAGTTAATTCTGAGCTATTGCAGTTTTATTGGGAGCTTGGCGCTGATATTGTAGAAAAACAGGCTACTGCAAAGTGGGGAGATGGATTTCCCTCAAATCTCAGTCATGATTTAATGGTAGAATTTCCTGAGATGAAGGGGTTTTCAAAACGAAATCTTGAACAGATCAGAAAATGGTACTGCTTCTGGTCTGCACAGGAAGAAATTGCGAAGCAGCTTGCTACGCAAATACCATGGTGGCACAATGTTGTTATTATTACCAAGACAAAAAATGCTGACGAAGCCTTATTTTATGTTCAAAAAACGATTCAAAACAACTGGTCAAGATCTGTTTTGACTCATCATATTGAAAGTGATTTGTTTAAGCGGGAAGGTAAAGCTATAAACAATTTTAAGGCAACATTGCCAGAACCTCAGTCAGATTTAGCAATAGAAACCTTGAAAGATCCCTATAATTTTGATTTTCTGACAATAACAGAAAAACATAATGAAAAAGAGCTGGAAGATGCTCTGATAAACCATGTAACCCATTTTCTATTAGAGTTGGGTGCCGGTTTTTCGTATATGGGAAAGCAATACAAGCTTGAAGTTTCCGGTGATGAGTTTTTTATTGATCTTCTGTTTTATCATGTCAAACTGCATTGTTATGTGGTGGTTGAACTAAAGGCGGTCAAATTTAAACCTGAATTTGCCGGTAAGCTTAATTTTTATGTGTCGGCTGTGGATGGAATTTTAAAATCAGAACAGGATGACACTACTATCGGTATTCTTATCTGCAAATCAAAAAATGATACTGTGGTGGAATATGCCCTGAAGGATGTTCATAAACCGATTGGGGTGAGTGAATACATTATAACCAAAAATCTGCCGGATGAATTCAGATCATCTCTGCCAAGCATTGAAGAGATTGAGGCGGAATTGAGTGGAGGGGATGAATCGCAATGAGTAAAAAAGAAATATTCCATTCCACAGTCGGCCAGTTAGTTGATTTTTTAAAAACCATGCCACAGGATCTACCGGTATTGACCAGCGGTTATGAAAATGGTTTTGAGAATTTTTATCAACCGGATATTATTAAGGTGAAGCATGAGCCTGAAAATAGTACTATGAAGGTGAATTTAAATGGGTAGAAAAAACAAAAAAATAGAAGTACAAGGCACTGAAATAACAATTTATTTTCATACAAGTGATGATTACATTAGTGTTACCGATATTGCTCGCTTCAAAGATTCGAAAAGAACGGACTATATCATCCAAAACTGGATGAGAAACAGAAATACCATTGTGTTTTTTGGAATTTTGGGGCGACTTAACAATCTTGATTTTAAACCCATCGAATTCAATGGGTTTAGAAATAAAGCAGGGTTAAACAATTTTATATTAACACCTAGAGACTGTCGTTTTAGCCCACAATTTTCATGCACTCAAGGTGCATTACCTACATATTTCCATCTTTATAAAACGATTTTGTCAACTTTTGATGGATTTAGCACTTTTAAGCCCAATATTCACCCATATATTCCCTTTTTCTGACCATTTCTGTCTGTTTTCAACACATTTTTAGAGAGCATGAGCTACCCACTACATTTGCAAATCTCTTCACATTAACAGTAATTGCAGTAATAGTCGCTTGAATATTCAACTTTGATAAACCCCAAAATTTTGCTCTTGCCATCCCCTGAAAACGTTTCATTTCCCCTTGCTTAGGTTCAATTTTAGATCTGCCTTTCATATCTTCCTTATATTCCTTTGTTTTATTGTATTTCTTTGCCTCCTTAACAAGCTCATAATGTTCCCCAATTGTAATTGTTCTTCTATCCTGTTTAGTACATCGTTTTCTCAGTGCGCAATTTTTACATACTTTTTTTTCAAAAAAGAACGTTTTCTTTCCAGACTTCACATTGTAATTGAAATCCATCGTCCTAGATCCTGCAGGACATGTAACACAAGTGTCCTCAATAATGAATTCTTTTTGAGTGAATAATCCGGTAGGATTGAAATCTTCTCTAAAAGGTGCAACAAGAGTAATCCCCCTCATCACAGTCATTTCGTATCGATTATCTCCACTGCCATAATGGCTATCTCCCACAATTTTCATTGGTTTTGAACTGTTTTCTATCTTTTCATCAACAAGTGGCACCAGTACATCACCATCATAACCATTACCCGGAGTAGCATTGATGTTAGTGATAAAACCATCCTCAGACATCATTGAGTTCACCTTATATCCGGTGAACTTTTTTTTGTCAGATTTCGCACCATGTCTTGCATCTTCATCCACCACACTTACAAGTCTGTCTTTGACCTTATCTTTATTTTTTTGGATATTATCATTTTTCACCTCTACATTTTCATTCAGTATTCGTTTCAACAGGTTGACTTTTTCCTCAACATAAGGCCCCATTCCATCTGCAATTTCAATTAACTTTCGGGCTTCTTTTACTACCTCAACAAGTTTAGATTTTTTATCATTTATGTTTAACTTGTATACCTTTTCATTTTTTGTAGCAACTTTTTTTCCACCCAGTTCATTGTAAAGTTTTGGATTAATTTTTTCAATTTCATACATGACAACTTTTATCCCCTGTCTGATGAAATCAATAGTGGCAGGTATAGCTATATTGGCTATAACATGCGTGGCATCTACCTGTT